>NZ_JBFAMR010000027.1:6228-105099 GCF_040656595.1 Actinoplanes sp. NPDC049802 | reverse complement strand
CACCCGCTCCGTGCCCTTCGCAGCGCCCTATTTTTTTTTTGGGTGTCCCGTTTTGTGATGTCCCTTTTTTGGATTTCGGGCGCGTAGCGCGCCCGAAATCCACACACGGGGTTTCGGCCCGGAAGCCGCCGCGCGGCGCTGACACCGGCCAGGTTCAGGGCGATCGTTCGGTTGCAGGCGTCCGGGGCTGGGTCGGGGAGGCTGGCGGTGGTCGCCGGGTGGGCCGGGGTGGTCGTCGGGTGGGCTGGGAGGCCGGAGTGGGCGCCGGGTGGGCTGGTGAGGCCGGGCATGGGTTAGGGTGCGGGTGTGATTCCGGTCGAGGCTGTCGCTGCCGCCTATGCGCGGTGGATCACGCCTGACCTGCCGCTCTACGGTAACGATCACGACCGGGCCGACTTCGCTCCCTGACCGGCGCTGCATCAGCGTCCTGTCCCCCCCTCACCCCGGGAGCGATCTGTCATGTCCACCACGTCCTCCGGCCTTCGGGCGGTGTTGCGCGCGCCGTTCGTACGCCGGCTTCTCGTCTTCAGCCAGATCGGCCGTCTGCCGATGGCTGCCGCGCCGCTCGCCCTGCTGCTGTTCGCCCGTGAGGAACACGGGCTCACCCTCGCCGGCCTGGTCGTGGCCGCCTACACGGCCGGGATGGCGGTGAGCGCACCCCTGCTCGCACGGGTGGTCGACCGCTGGCGGCAGCCGCCGGTGCTGTGGGGGTCGGCGGCGCTGTCCGGGATCGGGTTCGTGGCCGTCGCCGCCAGCGGGCACAGCGTGCCGGTCATGCTGGCCGGCGCGGTCTGCGCCGGCTTCGGGACGCCGCCGCTGGAAGCGTGCCTGCGGGCCCTGTGGCCGAACCTGGTTCCGCCCGACCGGGTCGCCGCCGCCTATTCGCTGGACCTGGCGGTGCAGGAGGTCATCTACGTGACCGGTCCGCTCGTGACGCTCGCCGCCGTCGGCGTCGCCGGCCCGTCCGCCGGGCTCCTCGCCGCCGCGGTGCTGCAGCTCGCCGGCGTGGCCGGGTTCGCCCTGACCCCGGTGGTGCGGACGTGGCGTGGTGAGGCGGGGGTGCGGCACTGGGCGGGGCCGTTGCGCGTACCCCGGTTCGTCGTGATCGTGGCCGGGGTGATCTGTGCGGGAGCGGCGATCGGAAGCCTGCCCGTCGTGGTGACCGGCTACGCCGAAGCGGCCGGAGACCGTTCGCTGAGCGGCTGGCTCCTGGCCGCGCAGGCGGCCGGAGCGCTGGCCGGTGGCCTGCTGTACACCCGCGCCACGCCGGGTGGCCCCACCGGGCTCCCACTGACGGCGGCCGCGCTGGCGGCCGGGTTCGTGCCGTTGTTGCTGGTCCCCGATCCGGCCCTGATGGCGGTGCTGCTCGCGGTCGCCGGGGTGTCGTTGCCGCCGCTGCTGACCGCGGTGTTCCTGGCCGCCGACCGGCTCACCCCGTCCGGCACCGCCGTCGAGGCCTTCGCCTGGATCATCACCGCCTTCACGGTGGGCAGCGCGGCGGGCGCCGCGCTGACCGGGCCCCTGGTCGCCGAGAGCATCCGCCACGGCTTCGCCTTCGCCCCGATCGCCGGCCTGCTGTCGGTGATCGCGATGCTGGCCGCCACCCTCACCCGCCGGGACCGCATCCCCGATCCGGCTCGGGGACGGGGGCTGGAGACCGGCGTCTGACCTGGATCGCCGCCTGACCGGAAATTCCCGGTTCGCCTTCGCGGAAGCATTCCGGGGGCCGAAGCTGTCCGGAGGGGGTGGTCCGATGGCGCGGAGGACGGGTTGGGCCGACCTGCCGGTCATGGGCAAGGTGCTGTGCGCGGTCCTGGTGGCCGCGCTGGCCGCGGCGCTGGCCGGCGGGATCGGCATCGCCAAGCTCGCCGCCGTCGACGACGCGGGCGGCGGCATCTACGAGCGGAACCTGCTGCCGATGACCAGGCTGGCGGAGATCGACGGGCTCGTCAACGAGGTCCGGTCGACGATCCTGCGGCATGTGGTCAGCGCCGACCTGGCCGGGAAGTCGAGGCTGGGCCAGGAGATCACCGGTTTTCGGGACGAACTGGATGAGATCTGGGCGGAGTACACGGCCGGTCCGGGGGACGCCGCCGAGGAGGCCGCGCGGCAGGAGTTCAGGGCGGCGCTCGACGAGATGTACGCGATCGCCGACGACGAGATGCTCCCGGCGAGCCGTTCCCAGCAGACCGCCCGGGCGGCGGCCGTCGAGGCGGAGGCGGCGCGGGCCGGTCAGCTGGGCAAGGGGTTCGCCGTGGTGGCCGGCGAGGTGAAGGAGCTGGCGCAGCAGACCGCGCAGGCGACCGAGGAGATCACCGCCCGGATCGGGGCGATCCAGCGGTCCAGCTCGGCGGCGGCCACCGCGATCGGGGAGATCACCGAGGTGATCGGGCTGATCGGGGACTACACGACGACGATCGCCTCAGCGGTGGAGGAACAGACCGCGACCACGGCCGAGATGAGCCGGTCGGTGGCGGACGCGGCCGGCAACAGCGAGGAGGTGGCACTGACCGTCTCGGGGGTGGCCGATGTGGCGACGTCGACGGCGGAGGGCGCCCGGACCACTCGGCAGGCGGCGGACGAACTGACCCGGCTGGCCTCCGAGCTGACCGGCATAGTCGGAGAATTCCGACATTAACCCCGATCCAAGGGTACGGGTGACAAGCTCACCGAGTCCGGTGCCGTCACCATCTCCATGATCCCGGTCGCGTCGACCGGGTGCGCCAACAGGTAACCCTGCGCGTACTCGCACCCGAGTTCGGCGAGCACGGCCAGGTCGGCGCGGTTGTCGACGCCCTCGGCCAGCGACGCCATGCCGAGCGCGTGCGCCATCCCGATCATGGCGTCGGCGAGTGCGCGGCGGGCCGGGTCGGTGGCGATCCCCTTCACGAACGTGTGGTCGATCTTGACGACGTCCCAGGCGTGGTCGGCCACGCGGGCCATCGACGAGTAGCCGGTCCCGAAGTCGTCGACGGCGATCCGCACACCGGCCCGGCGCAGCGAGCCGAGCGCGGCCTCGACGGTCTCCGGCAGGGCCAGGCCGAGTTCGGTGAGCTCCAGGGCGAGCGCGGACGGCGGGGTGCCGGTGCGCTCCAGGGCGGCGAGCACCACGTCGGCGGTGCCGGCCTCCAGCTGGCGGGGGGACAGGTTGACCGAGACCGGCATCCACCGGCCGGTGCGGTTGTACCAGGCGCGCTGCTCGTGCAGGGACTGGTCGAGGACCACGGCGAACAGTTGGCCGACCGTACCGGTGGTCTCGGCGACCGGCACGAACGCGCTCGGCGGCAGGATCCCGTCGGTGGGGTGCTGCCAGCGGGCCAGCGCCTCGACCGAGCTGAGGCTGCCGTCGCCGACCCGGAAGACCGGCTGGTAGACGCAGAACAGTTCGCCCGGGTGGGTCAGGGCACGACGGAAGTCCGCCTCCCGCCGCAGTCGCCGCGCGGCCTCGGTACGGCTGTGCGTGTCGAACCGGACCATCCGCCCCCGCCCGGCGGCCTTGGCCTGGTACATGGCGGTGTCCGCGTCCTGCAGCAGGCTCTCGGCGTCGGCGTTGAGCCGGCCGGTGGTGCGCAGACCGATCGACAGGGAGGCGAAGAAGTCGCTGCCGTCGCTGAGCCGCACCGGCCGGCCCAGATGCTCGGCGACCCGGTCGGCGACGGCTTCCGCCTCCTGGTCGGTGACGGCCGGCATCAGGATGACGAACTCGTCCCCGCCGAGCCGGCAGACCACGTCCCCGGTCCGGACCGCGCCGCGCAGCCGCTCGGCGATGGTGACGAGCAGGTGGTCGCCGGCGTCGTGGCCGAGGCTGTCGTTGACGTTCTTGAAATGGTCGAGGTCGCAGAAGAGCACGCCCACCCGGGTCGTCGCGTCGGCCGGCAGGGAGGCCAGGGCCAGGGCGAGCCGGTCCATCAGCAGGGCCCGGTTGGCCAGTCCGGTGAGCGCGTCGTGACCGATCCGGCGGGACAGGTCGTGGATCGGGCCGAGCAGCCGCAGCGCCACCAGGGCCATCGACACCCAGGCGCCGGCGACCATGGGCAGGCCGGACCCGGGCTCCCAGAACAGGTGCAGGGTGGGCAGCAGCAGGGCCGCGCCGAAGAGGGTGAGCGCTCGCGTCACGGTGAGTGTGGTGACCGTGGACCGGCGGGGCGTGGTGTAGACCATCGACGGGTGCAGGCCGGCCGTGGCGATCAGGATGGGCATCGCCATCCAGCCCAGGTCGATGAGTTTGCCCTCGGCGTACGTGCCGGTGAGGCTCTGGTGGGTGTAGAGGGCGTCCGACACGAACCAGGCGATGAGGCCGGTGAGCAGCCACCGCACGCCGGGGGCCCGTAGTTCCACGCCGAGCGCCACGGCGAGGGCGCAGTAGAGCACGACGAGGGTGGCGGCGGGCGAGGCGACCGCGAGGAACCGGGCGAGCGGGGTGCCGCCCGCGGTGACCAGCGGGTCGACCACGAGCAGCCAGGCGATGCCGGCGAACGGGGCGAGGATGACCGCCGAGTCGAGGAACGCGGTCCGCCCGGAGCGGGCCGCGAGCAGCGCCGCCCCGGCCGCGATGGCCAGGTGGGCGAGCAGGTAGAAGCCGTCGGCCGCGGACGGGAAGGGCGCCTGCACCCCGCGGGCGGTGTAGCCGGCGAAGATGATGTCACCGATCCCGGACAACGCCAGCCCGGCGGCGATGATCTGCCAGCCGAGCCGTCGCTGTGGCGCGTTGCGGGTGAGTCCGACCCAGGTGGCGATGGGCGCCGTGCAGTTCAGGATCACGTACACCCAGCGGGTGGCGGCGTTGAACGGGATGACCACATACGCCAGCGCCGCGACGGACGCGAGCGTGAGGTAGATCCACCACAGGTGGCGGAGGAACCCGCTCATACGCATGCCGGAGGTATCGGCGGCGCGGGGGCCCACCGAAGGAAACCCGGGTGATCACGGGACCGCGGCCGGGCCACCGAGCTCAGCCCGGCGGGCGCGGCACGGGCTGGACCGGGCGGCGCGGCCGCGGGGGACTGCGGGGCGGAGCCGTTGCTTCCGGGGACGGCTCAGCCCGTACCGGAAAAGGGGTTTCTCAGGTCAGTGACTGCCAGGCCGTGATCAGCGACTGGCGGAAGGCGGCGGCCTGTTCGTCGGTGAGTTTCGCGCGCAGGCGGTCTTCGAGGGCGCGCACGTCGGCGGCGACCGCGGCGAGCAGGGCGCGGCCGTCGGCGGTGAGGCGGATGAGCAGCTCGCGGCGGTTGCCGGAGTTGCGTTCGCGGCGGATCAGGCCGCGTGTCTCCAGGGCCCGGACCATGTCGGCCATCGACTGGGCGGTGACGAACGAGTCGCGGGCGAGCTGGGCCGCGGAGAGGCCGTCGTGGCGTTCCAGGACGGTGAGCGCCGTGTACTGCAGGGCGGTGACGCCGGCCGGGCGGACCAGGTCGTCGAGGTTCGCCCGAACCGCGAGCTCGAGCTGTTTCACCAGGTAGAGCAGGGATGGGCCGGTCGCCATGGCGGGGGTTCCTCTCGCAGGTGCCGCCAGATTACCCCGTTGACAGGAAACCTGATCGTCATCGAGACTCGCGATAAACAGGAATCCTGCTGATTGTGCCCGTCCGAGCGTCTGTGAGAGGTTGAAGAGCATGGATCTGAGCGGGAGGGTCGCCATCGTGACCGGCAGCGGCCGGGGCCTCGGTCTCGCCTACGCCGAGGCGCTCGCGGCGGCGGGTGCGTCGGTCGTGGTCAACGACGTGGACCAGGCGGTCGTCGACGCGGCGGTCGCCGCGGTCGGCGGCGGCGCGGTCGGTGTGGCGGCGGCCGTCGGCGACACCGCGAGCGCCGGCCGGCTCGTCGCCGCCGCCGTCGAGACGTTCGGCAGGCTCGACGTGCTGATCACCAACGCCGGCATCCTGCGCGACCGGGTGCTGTGGAAGATGACCGACGACGACTTCGACGCGGTCGTCCGCGTGCACCTGCGCGGCACCTTCACCTGCGCCCGGGCCGCCGCCGTCCGGATGCGCGAGCAGGGCGACGGCGGGCGGCTCATCCTGATCGGCTCCCCGGCCGGGCAACGCGGCAACTTCGGTCAGACCAACTACGCGGCGGCCAAGGCCGGCATCGCCGCCATGGCCCGCACCTGGGCTCTGGAACTGGCCCGCAGCGCGATCACCGTCAACGCGGTCATCCCGGTCGCCGCCACCGAGATGACCAAGACCATCCCGGCGTTCGGCCCGGCCATCGAGGAGGCCGAGCGCACCGGGCGGCCGTTGCCGGCCTGGATGCGGCACGACGAGGGCCTCGGCACCGTCGAGGACGTCACCGGCCTGATCACCTTCCTCGCCTCGGACGCCTCCAAGGACATCACCGGCCAGGCGATCGGCATCGGCGGCGACAGACTCACCCTCTGGGCGCACCCGAGCGAGAAACACATCGCGTACGCCGAAGGCGGCTGGACCGCCGAGGCGATCGCCTCCTCCTGGGACTTCCCGCCGGAGACCTACGGCATCCCGGCGCCGCGGCGATGAACCTCGGCGAGATCACCGCCATCGACGTGCACACGCACGCCGAAGTGGGCCGGGACGGGCGCACCTCGCTGAGTCCCGCCCTGCTCGGGGCGTCCGCCGACTACTTCAAGGCGCACGGCCACCGGCAGCCCACCATCGACGAGACGGCCGCCTACTACCGGGAGCGGCGGATGGCGGCGGTCGTCTTCACCGTCGACGCCGAACACGCCACCGGCCACCCGGCCATCCCGAACGAGGAGATCGCCGAGGACTGCGCTGCCCACCCGGACGTGCTCATCCCGTTCGGCGGCATCGACCCGTACAAGGGCAAGTCCGGCGCCCGCGAGGCCCGCCGCCTGGTCGAGCACTACGGCGTGAAGGGTTTCAAGTTCCACCCCAGCATCCAGGGCTTCGCGCCGGACGACCCGATCGCCTACCCGCTCTACGAGACGATCGAGGAACTCGGCGCGGTCGCCCTCTTCCACACCGGGCAGACCGGCATCGGCGCCCGGGTCCGCGGCGGAGGCGGAATCCGTCTCAAGTACTCCAACCCGATGCTGGTCGACGACGTCGCCGTCGACTTCCCCGACCTGCGGATCATCCTGGCACACCCGTCGTTCCCGTGGCAGGACGAGGCCCTCGCCGTCGCCACCCACAAGGAACACGTCCACATCGACCTGTCCGGCTGGTCACCGAAGTACTTCCCGCCCCAGCTCGTCCGGTACGCGAACAGCCTGCTGCAGGACAAGATGCTGTTCGGCTCCGACTACCCGGTGATCACCCCGGACCGCTGGCTCGCCGATTTCGAGACGCTCGACATCAAGGACACCGTCCGCCCCAAGATCCTCAAAGCCAACGCCGCACGCCTACTGTTCCGGGAGAACGCATGACCACCACCGTGAACGGCCTCGACGGCCTCAAGTCCCTCGTCGGCACGGACCTCGGCCGCAGCGAGTGGCTGGAGATCACCCAGCAGCGGGTGAACACGTTCGCCGACGCCACCGACGACCACCAGTGGATCCACGTCGACGTCGAGAAGGCCGAGCGGGGCCCGTTCGGCGCCCCGATCGCCCACGGCTACCTCACCCTCTCCCTGGTCATCCCGCTCTTCACCCGGCTGCTGCGGGTCGAGGGCATCACCATGGGCGTCAACTACGGCCTGGAGAAGGTGCGCTTCCCCAGCCCGGTCAAGGTCGGCGCGAAGATCCGGCTGGCGGCGACCGTGGTCAGCGTCGAGGACGTGCCCGGCAACGGCGTGCAGAGCGTCTTCGACTTCATCGTCGAGGTCGACGGCCAGGACAAGCCCGCCTGCATCGCCCGCCCGGTCTACCGCCACTACGCGTAGAGGAGACGTCATGCGCAACGCGGGGCTGGGGTCCTGGCCGGCCCGGCGGGCGGCCATGTCGCCCACCCGCACCGCCCTGATCTTCGAGGAGCGGCACACCACCTACGCCGAACTGCATGACCGCGCCTCACGCCTGGCCACGGCCCTGCGCGCCGCCGGGGTCCGGCCCGGTGACCGGGTGGCCTACCTCGGACCGAACCATCCGTCCTTCGCCGAGACCATGTTCGCCACCTGGATGCTCGGCGCGATCTTCGTGCCGCTCAACTTCCGGCTCACTCCGCCGGAGATCGAGTATCAGCTCCGGCACAGCGGCGCGGTCGCGCTGATCCACGCCCGGCCGGTCGCCGCGCCGGTCACCATCAAGATCGACATTGCCGGGTACGAGTCCCGGTTGCGCGAGCCCGCGGAATTCGACGAGCCGGTCACGCTCGACGACGTGGCCTGCATCCTCTACACCTCCGGCACCACCGGCCACCCCAAAGGGGCCGTGCTCACCCACGGCAACCTGGTGTGGAACTGCTACAACCTGCTCGTCTGCGTCGACGTGGCAGGTGACGAGGTCACCCTGCTCAGCGCCCCGCTCTTCCACGTGGCCGCGCTCAACCAGTGCCTGCTGCCCACCTTCCTCAAAGGTGGCGCCTCGGTCATCATGCCCGGCTGGGACGTCGACGGCTGCTTCGACGCCATCGAACGGCATGGCGTGACCTGGATGTTCGGTGTCTCCACCATGTTCGCCGGCCTCTGCCGGTCGCCCCGCTGGCCGGACGCCGACCTGTCGTCGGTGCGCTGTCTGATGACCGGCGGCGCGGCCGTTCCGGAAGCCCTGATCCGCACCTACCAGGAACGCGGGCTCGCCTTCTGCCAGGGCTACGGCATGACCGAGACGGCGCCCGGCGCCACCTTCCTGGAAGCCCGGGAGAGCCGCGACCACGTCGGCTCGGCCGGCCTGCCGGTCTTCTTCACCGACGTCCGCTGCGTCCGGCCCGACCTCTCCCCGGCCCCGCCCGGCGAACCCGGCGAGGTCCTGGTCCGCGGCCCGAACGTCACCCCCGGCTACTGGAACGACCCGGCCGCCATCGCCGCCGCCTTCACCGACGGTGACTGGTTCCGTTCCGGCGACCTGGCCGTCGTCGGACCGGACGGCCACTACCGCATCGTCGACCGCACCAAGGACATGTACATCTCCGGCGGCGAGAACGTCTACCCCGCCGAGGTCGAGGCGGCCATCTTCGAACACCCCGGCGTCGCCGAGGCCGCCGTCGTCGGCGTCCCCGACGAGAAATGGGGCGAGGTGGGCCGCGCCTTCGTCGTCCCGGCCGCCGGCGCCACCCTCACCCCGGCCGACATCCCCGCCCACCTGACCGGCCGCCTCGCCAAATTCAAGATCCCGGTGTACGTGGACGTCGTCTCCGACCTGCCCCGGACCGGCTCCGGCAAGGTCCGCAAGGGCCCCCTCCGCGACCTGCCCCCGCCTAACCCCACGCGGCGGTGACGAGGGCGGGCAGGACGGTCGCGGCGGCGCCGTGCAGGTTGATGCCGGCGACCGCGTCCAGTGGGGTGGGCTGCGGGTTCACCTGGATCACCGTGGCGCCGAACATGGCGGCCACCTTCGGGATCTCGGCGGCCGGGTAGACCAGGCCGGACGTGCCGATCGTCAGCAGCACGTCGCACTCGGTGGCCTCCTGGACGGCGGCCTCCAGGACCGGCTCCGGCAGGGCCTCACCGAACCACACGACACCCGGGCGCACCGGGCCGGAACAGTGCTCGCAGCGCGGCGGGGCCAGCCGGCGGCCCTCGGCGGGCTCCGCGCCGCCGGTCAGCGGGGCCGGGCGGGCACACGACGCGCAGCGCGGCGCGAACAGGCTGCCGTGCAGGTGCAGCGGGGCCGCCGAACCGGCTCGTTCGTGCAGGTCGTCGACGTTCTGGGTGACGACCGCGCAGCGCGGGGCGCGGGCCTCGACGGTGGCGACCGCCTCGTGCCCCGGGTTCGGCCGCACTCCGCTGATCACCGTGCGGCGCCACTCGTACCACCCCCACACCAGGTCGGGGTCGTCCTCGAAGGCCTGCGGGGTGGCGAGCGCCTGAGGGTCGTAGCGCTCCCAGAGGCCGGTCAGCGCGTCCCGGAAGGTGGGCACCCCGCTCTCCGCCGAGATCCCCGCGCCGGTGAACACCACCACCCGCCGTGCCTGGGCGAGGACCTTCGCGGCCTCACGCACGTCCACCATTCGATCCCCCAGCCGTCCGAACGTTTCACCAGCACGGACGAGTGTCGCATCACCGGGGGAGCGGATGGGTCGTTGACCTGTGGAGAGTCGCGTGGAGGTGTCGCCGTATGTCCGAAGTGGGATGCCGTTGAGCAACGACCCCACCGAGCCGCCCCGCCACGACCGGACCCGCCGTCTGCGCGCGGCCGGCGACCGTCTGCTCACCGTGGTCGGCGAGTGGACCGCGCCGGGACCGCAACGTCCGGAGTGGTCGGAGTCGAGCCTGAGCACCCTGGTCGGCGCGGTCACCGCGGCCGCCGGGTTCCTCTTCCTGCTGGCCATGATGATCATCTGGTTCGCCCGCGGCTGAGGCCGGCCGCGTTCAGGCGTACGCGGAGAGGAACCCGTCGAGGCAGCGCTCGGCGTTCGCGGTGATCGTCAGGGCCGGGTTGGCCAGGCAAGCCGACCCGGGCAGCAGAGCGCCGTCGACACAGAACAGGTTCGGATAGCCGGCGACCCGGCCGGTGAAGTCGGTGGCGCGTCCCATCACCAGTCCACCCAGTGGGTGATACGTGTTGCGTGACCCCAGCCCCATCCCGGTGTTGCGGTCGTAGGTGGGCAGCCCGGTCAGCATCGACCCCTTCGACCCCTCGGTACGCCACCACAGCCGGGTCGCCAAATCCCGTCCCGCCTTGTCGCCGGCGGTCTGCATCTCGGCGTACGGCCAGTGCACCTTCCCGGCGCCGGTGGCCGCGTCGTACCGGATCTCGCCGCGTTCCGGCGTCAGGGTGGTGATCAGGTGGGCGGTGGCCGACGGCAGCCACGACGGGATCGGGGCGGACTCCCAGGCCATGGCGGCCCGCGCGTACGGGTTCGAGTCGTCGAAGAACCGCACGTTCCCCGGTCCGCCCTGCGCGTGCCCGACGGTCTTGCGCAGGTTGAGCCGGGCGATCAGGAAGTCCCCGTTGTTGCCCCACCCCTTGCCGACCTCGGTGCTGGTGAGCCGGGGGAGACGGCCGCGCGCCCGGGAGGTGAGCAGCAGCGACGTGCTGCCCAGGGACCCGGCCGCCAGGAAGACGAACTCGGCCGCGAACGTCCGGGTGGCCAGCACACCACCGCGCTCGTCGATCTGCCGGCAGACCGCCTCGATCGTCGGGGAGCCGGAGACCTCCCGCAACTCGGTCACCTCGTGCAGCGGCAGGATCCGGGCGTGCCCGGTCTGCTCGGCCCAGGCCAGGTAACCGTGGTCGACACTGTTCTTCGCGCCCGAGTTGCTGCCGAACGGCCCCTCGCCGATCGTGTGGCAGGCCGGCGCCCGCCCCGCCAGTTCGTCGCGGATGACGTCCCAGTTCACGCCGAACGGCACCGGCACCGGTGTCCGCCCGAACTCGGCGATGTAGTCCAGCCACGCGCGCGCTCCGGCGTACCGTGCATGGTCTTGAATGTCGGCGGGGATGGGCGAGGCGCCGATGTTCTGCCGGGCGCGCGGCCAGTAGACGTCCTCGAACTCGGTGTAGGACAGCTCGGCCGGGTAGACCGACTCCCAGTCGGCGCGGCGCGGCTGGGGCAGGAACATGCCGATGACCAGCGAACCGCCGCCCACCCCGGCCCCGCACATCACCTGGATGCCGTCGCCCACGTGCTTCTGGATGAGCCCGGCGCCGCGCTCGATCGGCTTGCTGACGTCGAGCCCGAGCGGCGGCCGGTCGGCGAACCACGCGCACCGCCAGTCCGGGGCGCCGATCGTGCAGAACGTGTTCCCGGAACCGTCCAGGTCCCAGCGCCGCCCGCGTTCCAGGACCGTCACCTCCATGCCGGCCCGCGCCAGCCGGTACGCGGCCACCGCCCCGCCGAAGCCGCTGCCGATGACCAGCGCGGCCCGCCCCTGGAGGTTCCTCCGGGCCAGGCCGGGCAGAAAGGCGCCGGCGGCGCCCGCTTGCAGAAGAGTCCGGCGTTTCATGGCTGCCTCCCGACCACCCACATGGAGAAGAACTGCGATCCGCCCCCGTACGCGTGACCGAGCGCCGTCGCGGCACCCGCCACCTGGTGTTCGCCCGCCCGTCCCATCACCTGCATGGCCGCCTCGGCGAACCGCAGCAGCCCGGACGCGCCGATCGGGTTCGAGCAGAGGACGCCACCGGACGGGTTGACCGGCAGCGCCCCACCGAGCCGGGTCTCCCCGGACTCGACCAGCTTCCAGCCCTGCCCCGGCCCGACGAACCCCACGTTCTCCAGCCACATCGGCTCGAACCAGGAGAACGGCACGTACAGCTCGGCGACGTCGATCTCCGCGAGCGGGTCCTCGATGCCGGCCGCCTTGAAGACCGCCCGTGCCGCGGTGGCGCCGGCACGCGGATTGACGTGATCCTTACCCGCGTAGAACGTCGGCTCCGTCCGCATCGCGGTGGCCCGGATCCACGCCACCTCACGAGACGACGCCTCGGCGGCCGCCTGATCGCCGATCACCACCGCACAGGCGCCGTCCGACGAGGGACACGTCTCGTCGTACCGGATGGGATCCCACAGCATCGGGGACCGCCGCACCGACTCGACCGTGATGTCCGGCTGCCGCAGATGCGCGTAGGGGTTGCGGGCGCCGTTGCGCCGGTCCTTCACCGCGACCAGCGCGCCGATGTGATCCGGGGCGCCGCTCTTGCGGATGTAGGACCGGATGTGCGGTGCGAAATAGCCGCCCGCCCCGGCCGTGATCGGCGCGCTGAACGGCGGCTGGATCGACAGCGCCCACATGGCGTTCGACTCCGACTGCTTCTCGAACGCCACCGCCAGCACCCGCCGGTGCGCCCCGGCCCGGATCAGGCTGGTCGCCACGATCGCCGTCGCCCCACCGACCGACCCGGCCGTGTGCACCCGCAGCAGCGGCTTCCCGGCCGCGCCGATCGCGTCCGCCAGGAACAGCTCGGGCATCATCACGCCCTCGAACAGGTCCGGCGCCTTGCCCAGCACCACCGCGTCGATCTGATCCCAGCTCGTCTCCGCGTCGGCCAGCGCCCGGTCGATCGCCTCCCGGCACAGCCCCGCCATCGACACGTCGGTGCGCCGGGTCCGGTGCTCGGTCTGCCCGGTTCCGAGAACAGCGGCCCTGCGCATCACGCCTCCATCGCACAGACGAGGTTCTGCTGCAACGCCGGGCCGCTCGTGGCGTGCCCGGCCGCGGTCCGCGCCCGCCCCGACATCACCTCGACGGCGGCCGCCCCGATCCGCGACAGCCCGGCCGAGAACATCGCGTTCGCACCGAACGGCAGGTAGGCGCCCGCCCGCACCACCCGCCGCAGAAGCAGCTCCTGATGGGTGAACGGGGCGTGCAGCGCGGCCACGTCCACCGGCGCGGTGAGGCCCGCGTCCCGGGCCGCGGCGACCGCCGACGGCACCGTCGTCAGATCCCGCTCACCGAGCCCCTGCGGATCCACGGAATGCGCGAAACCGGAGATCCAGGCGGGACGCTCCCGCAGGCCGCGGGCACGATCCCGCGAGGCCAGGACCATCGCCGCGGCGCCGTCGGCGACCTCCGCCACGTCGTGCTCCCGCAACGGACAGGAGACGTACGGTCCGTCGGCGCGTCTCCCGGCGACCCCGGCCATGTCGTCCTCGGTGAACAGTCCCGCGTCCAGCGCGAGCCGGGCCTGCAACGCCGCGACGCTCACCGCGTCCGGCCACAGCGGCGCCACCGTGTACGGATCCAGCTGCAACGACAGCACCCGGAACAGATCGCCGGCGGTGCCCTTGCCGAACCCGTAGACCAGGGCCGTCTCCGCCTCCCCGGCCAGGATCTTGAGGTACGCCTCGTACAGCGCCCACGCCGCGTCCATCTCCACGTGCGACTCGCTGATCGGCGGCACCGCCCCGATCGCGTCCACCGCGCTGACGAACGAGAACGCCCGCCCGGCCAGGTAGTCCGACGACCCGGAGCACCAGAAGTCCACGTCGCGGCGAGCCAGGCCGGCGTCGGCGAGGGCGGCCGTGATCACCGGGACCAGCGTCTCCACCCCGCTCGTCGTGAGCGACCGGTCCGCCCCCGCGAACCCGACGACCGCAACCTCGCTCATGGCGACGCCGGAGCGAAGCGGAGGGGGCGACATGAGCTCAAACCTGAGCCTGATGATTCGCTCGCAAGCTCGCTCACAGGTGCTCCGCGTAGGACTCGTAGGGGGCGTCCGGTTCGCCGGACGGTTCGAAATGGTCGATGTTCTCCGGGGTGGTCGACCACGCCGACCGGTCCCGCCACACCGCCGCCACCCGCATCCCCATCCGCACGTCCCCGGCCGCGACGCCCAGGATCAGATGCGAGATCGGGATGTCGGCGCCGTCCAGCAGCACCTGCGCCACCACGTACGGCGGGGTCAGCCGCTGGCCCGCGAACGGCACGTTGACCACGCAGAACGTGGTGACCATCCCACGGTCGGACACCTCGGCCACCTCGTCCGGGGCGACGCCGTCGGCGGGGCAGACGCGCGGGGGCACGTACACCTTCCGGCAGGCCGGGCAGCGCTGGCCGATGATCCGCCCTTCGGCGAGGGCCCGCAGGTAGCGGTCCTCCTCGGCGGACGTGGTGTGCGTGTAGTGCAACCGGATCGGCGTCGTCATGATCGTCACCGGTTCGCCTTCGAGGGGCGGATCCGGCATCGCGGCCTCACCCGGCTCGAAACACTCGATGTCCCTGATGTGCCCGGCCGGCGAGGCGGCCCAGCGTGCCCGCACCCGCATGCCGGTGTGCAGGCCCTCCGCGTCGACCGCGTGCAACAGCGGCGTGTCCGCCCCGTCGAGCCGGATCAGCGCCCACCCGAACGGCCGGTCCAGCGGCTGCCCCTCGATCGGCCGCGCGGTCCACGTCCAGCTCACCACGGTCCCGGAGGGTGACACCTCGACCAGGTCGGTGACCGGCTCGTGGGTGACCGGGTCGAACTCCAGCGGCGGCACGTGCACCCGCCCGTCGGAGGTCCGCGCGCCCAGGATCCGCCGCTCGCGCAGCCCCGCCATGAACCGGCCCAGCACCGGGCCCAGCGAGCGCGTGTAGTCGAAGGCGATCGTCAGCGGCGCGGCGAGAGTGTCCACGCCAGTGAGTGAAACACGTTCCAATATTGGCGGGCAAGGAGCGTCTCTAGATGCTTTCTCATCGATGGAACCAGTTATAGAGTCGGGCCATGACGGGCATCGGGATGTGGACCATCGCGGCCGAGCAGCCTCAGCTTGCGGCCATCGTGGACCCGGACGGGCGCACTCTCACCTACGGCGAGCTCGCCGCCGAGGCCGACCGGATCGGGCGCGGCCTGCGTGACGCCGGCCTGGAAGCCGGCGACACCATCGCGCTGCTGCTGCCCAACGGCGCCGACATCCTCACCGCCTACTTCGCGGCCGCCCAGATCGGGCTGCACGTCGTCCCGCTGAACCGGCATCTCACCGCCGCCGAACTCGGCTACATCCTGCGCGACTGCGGCGCCCGCGCCTTCATCGCGCACCCACGCTTCGCCGACGCGGCCCGCGACGCCGGCGGCCACGTGGAACACCGCTACGCGACCGGCGACATCCCCGGCTTCCTGCCGCTGGCCACCCTGGGCGCGGGCGGATCAGGAAGACCCTCCCCGCGTACGCTCGGCGCGCTCATGGTCTACACGTCCGGCACGTCGGGACGGCCCAAAGGGGTACGCCGCCCGCTGCTCGGCCTCGACCCCGACCAGGTGCCGCCGGTGTCCCTGTGGTTCTTCGGCCTGTTCGGGCTGCGCCCCTTCGACGGTCACGTGCATCTGTGCTGCTCACCGCTCTACCACACGGCCGTGATGAACTTCGCGATCATCTCCGTCCAGTTCGGGCACACCGTCGTCGTGATGGACCACTGGGACGCGGAGGAGTTCCTCCGGCTCGTCCAGGAACACCGGGTCACCCACAGCCACATGGTGCCCACCCAGTTCCGGCGGCTGCTCGCCCTCCCGGCGCACGTGCGGCAGCCGTACGACGTGTCCTCGATGCGGGCGATGATCCACGGCGCGGCGCCCTGCCCCCAGCCGGTCAAACGGGACATGCTCGACTGGTTCGGCCCGGTCGTCATCGAGTACTACGGGGCCTCCGAGGGCGGCGGCACCCTGATCACCGCCGCCGAATGGCTGCAACGCCCCGGCTCGGTCGGCCGCGCCTGGCCCGGCTCGCGGGTGCGCGTGCTCGACGACGACGGCAAGGACCGGCCGCCCGGCGAACCCGGCACCGTCTACCTCCAGATGGGCGACTTCACCTTCGAATACCACGGCGACGCCGAGAAGACCCGCGCCTCCTGGCGGGACCGGATGTTCACCGTCGGCGACATCGGCTACCTCGACGACGACGGTTACCTGTACCTGTGCGACCGGGCCGCCGACGTCATCATCACCGGCGGCGTGAACGTCTACCCCGCCGAGATCGAGAACGAACTGGCCGTCCACCCGGCGGTCGCGGACGCCGCCGTCTTCGGGATCCCGCACGACGAATGGGGCGAGGAGATCAAAGCCGTGGTCCTGCCGGCGCCCGGCATCGAGCCCGGGCCCGCCCTCACCACCGAACTGCTCGCCTTCCTGACCGGGCGGCTGGCCCGCTTCAAACTGCCCCGCACCGTCGACTACGTCACCGAACTGCCCCGCGACCCCAACGGCAAGCTCTACAAACGTCACCTCCGCGACCCGTACTGGGCCGGCCGCGATCGCGCCATCTAACCCCCGGCCGGCTCCCAGCGCCCTCTCGGGCGCCCCAAGGCAGCTCTGACACAGAGCTCTGGGCAAGACCGGCGAAGCGACCCGGCCGGCCGCGATGGCTCCCCGGCGATCGCTGCTGACGCTGCCCCGTGAACTCCGGCGAGTGGCACCGGCCGGCCGTCGCACGCAACCGCCACCACGTTCACCGGCTGCCCTCGACCCCGAAGTTCTGCAGCTCCCACTCCTTGGTGCCGAACGGCGCCGCGGTGTAGTCGAGCACGCGCGGCAGCTCCTGGGTGCGCTCCTGGCCCTGGCAGCGGACGCAGGAACGGATTTCCCGTTCGGGGGGACGGGACACGGATCTCGGCCATCTGTGTTCGGCAGACGTGACACCCGCAACGGGTGTCGTCACACCCACTACGGGTGTCGTGTTCTCCGAGCACACATCGCCCTGCACGCCGGCTCTCCGCCCACCGGACGACAGGACGCCAGGACGGCGGGACGCCAGGACGGCGGGACGCCAGGACGGCAGGACGGCGGGGCGGCGGGGCGGCGGGGCGGCGGGGCGACGGGGCGACGGGGCGACGGGGCGACGCTCCCGCAGCCGGCTGACAGGCCGGGCGGGCGGCACCGGGTTCGGCACGGCAGTGACCTCGCGTGGCGTGGCAGGTCAGCCCGGCGGCCGCGGCGCCGGGCCCGGCCCGGCAGTGAGCTCGCGTGGCGCTCAACGGGACGGGGTGGTTGCCGGGGCGGTCCGCCGCGTACCGGATCAGATGCCTTTGAACTGGGGTTTTCGTTTCTCGATGAAAGCGCGCGGGCCTTCCTTGGCGTCCTCGGACAGGAAGACGCGTGTGCCGATGCGGGATTCGAGCGTGAAGGCCTCGTTCTCCGGCAGGCCCTCGGTCTCGCGGATGGTGCGCAGGATGGCCTGGACGGCGACGGGGCCGTTCGCGGCGATCATCCCGGCGATCTCCAGGGCCTTCGGCAGCGCCTGGCCGTCCGGGACGACGTGGCCGATCAGGCCGGCGTCGCGGGCCTCGGCGGCGGTCAGGTGGCGGCCGGTGAGCAGCAGGTCGGCGGCGACCGTGTACGGCAGTTGGCGCGGCAACCGCACCGCCGAACCGCCGAGCGGGAACAGCCCCCACCGGGCCTCGGAGACGCCGAAGCGGGCGCTCTCGCCGGCCACCCGCACGTCGGTGGCCTGGAGGATCTCGGTGCCGCCGGCGACGGCCGGGCCCTCGACGGCGGCGACCAGCGGTTTGGTGAGGCGCCGGCCTTTGAGCAGCGCGTCGATGCGGGACAGGTCGGCGCCGTCGGCCCGGAAGCCGTCGCCGGGATGGTCGGCGGTCATGGCACGCAGGTCGGCGCCCGCGCAGAACGCGCCGCCCGCGCCGGTGAGGATCGCGACGCGGATCGACGGGTCGGTGTCGACGCGGTCCCAGGCGTCGCGCATCACCGCCATCATCGCGGGAGAGAGCGCGTTGCGGACCTCCGGCCGGTTCATGGTCACGATCAGGATCGGTCCGCGCTGTTCGACGAGAGCGTCCACCCGGTTTCCCTCCCAGTGCCAAAGCCTTGCTCCGGAACGATAACAGGTTCTACTTTGCGTTGATGGCGGCCAATATTGCGGACCTTTTCGAGCACGCGGTCGACGCCTTCGGAGACCGTGTCGCGGTGGCCTGCGGCGAGCGTGAGATCACCTACGCGGAGCTGGAGGAGAACGCCAACCGCTTGGCCCACTTCCTGCGAAGTCGAGGAGTGGGCAAGGGCGCCCACGTCGGGCTGTACGCGGGCAACTCGATCGAGGCCCTGGTGGCCATGATCGCCGTGTACAAGCTGCGTGCCGTGGTCGTCAACGTCAACTATCGATATGTGGAGAACGAGTTACAGTACCTGTTCGAGGACGCCTCCCTGACCGCGCTCGTTCACGACCGCGGATTCGGGGCGTTGGTCCGGGCCGTCGGCGGCGGCCTGCACACCACGGTCGCCCTGCCGGACGGCACCGGCGCCGACATCCCGGGCGTCTCCTACGCCGACGCCATCGCCGCCGGCAAACCCGACCGGGACTTCGAACCCCGCGAAGGCGACGACATCTACCTGCTCTACACCGGCGGCACCACCGGCTATCCGAAAGGCGTCATCTGGCGGCACGAGGACGTCTGGCGGGTCCTCGGCGGCGGCATCGACTTCATGTCCGGCATCCCGCTCGACGACGAGTGGGCCCAGTCCCGGCGCGGCGCCGAGATGCCGCCGATGGTGCGGCTCTGCCTGGCCCCGCTCATCCACGGCAACGCCCAATGGGCCGCCCTCGCAGCCCTCTTCGGCGGCGACACCGTCGTCTTCCTGCCGCACTTCGACCCCGACGAGGTGTGGCGGATCATCGAACGCCACCGGGTGAACGTGGTCGTCCTGATCGGCGACGCGATGGCCCGGCCGATCATCGAGGCGTACCTGGCCGGCGACTACGACGGCTCCTCGCTGGTGGCGATCTCGTCCAGTGCCGCGCTGTTCTCGCCGTCGGTGAAACGGCAGTACCTCGACGCCCTGCCGAACGTCATGGTCACCGACGCGATCGGCTCGTCGGAGACCGGATTCGCCGGCATCGGCATCGTCGCCGACGTGGAAGGCGGCGCCGTCGACGGACCGCGGGTCATGCCCGGCCCGGACACCATCGTCATCGACGAGTACGGCAGGAAGGCCCCGCCCGGTGTCATCGGACGGCTGGCCCGCGGCGGGCACGTGCCACTCGGCTACTACAAGGACCCGGAGAAGACGGCCGCGCTGCTCACCGAGGTGGACGGGGTCCGCTACGCGATACCCGGCGACCTCGCCCGGATCGAGGACGACGGCACCCTCACCCTGCTCGGCCGCGGCAACACGTGCGTCAACACCGGCGGCGAGAAGGTCTTCCCCGAAGAGGTCGAGGGCGCCCTCAAAGCCCACCCCGACGTGTTCGACGCCCTGGTCATCGGCGCCCCCGACGACCTGCTCGGCCAGAAGGTCGTCGCCCTCGTGCAGACCCGCCCCGGCGCGACCCTCGATCTCGGTGACCTGGAGACCCACGTCCGGCAGCGCGTCGCCGGCTACAAGGTGCCGCGCCGGATCTGGGTGGTCGACGGGATCCGGCGCACCATCAGCGGCAAGGCCGACTACCGGTGGGCGCACGCCTACGCGAAGGAGCATCATGCGGACTGACCTCTGCGACCTGCTCGGCGTCGAGCACCCGATCGTCGGGTTCAGCCCGTCCGAACACGTCGTCGCGGCCATCAGCCGGGCCGGCGGGCTCGGGGTGCTCGGCTGCGTCCGGTTCAACGACGCCGCCGAACTCGACACCGTCCTCACCTGGCTCGACGAGAACACCGGCGGCCGTCCCTACGGCGTCGACGTGGTCATGCCCGGCAAGGTGCCCACCGAAGGCGCGCCCGCCGACCTCGGGGAACTGATCCCTTCCGGACATCGGGACTTCGTCGAACGTACCCTGCAACGCCTCGGTGTGCCCCCGCTCGGCGCCGCCTCCGACTCACCCGGCGTCCTCGGCTGGCTGCACTCGGTCGCCCGCAGCCACGTCGAGGTCGCCCTGCGGCATCCGGTCCGGCTGATCGCCAACGCACTCGGCCCGCCGCCCGCGGACGTCATCGCCCAGGCCCACGACCGTGGCCTGCTCGTCGCCGCGCTCGCCGGGCGCGCCGACCACGCCCGCGGCCATGTGGCGGCCGGCGTCGACATCGTGGTCGCCCAAGGCTACGAGGCCGGCGGTCACACCGGGGAGATCGCCAGCATGGTGCTGGTCCCGGAGATCGTCGACGCGGTCGGCGTGCCGGTGCTGGCGGCCGGCGGCATCGGCAGCGGGCGCCAGATCGCCGCCGCCCTCGCCCTCGGCGCCCGCGGCGTGTGGATGGGCTCCGTCTGGCTCGGCACCAGCGAATACCGCAGCAGCCCGGCGCTGCGCGAAGCCCTCCTCACCGCGGGCTCCGGCGACACCGTGCGCAGCCGCGTCTACTCCGGCAAACCGGCCCGCCTGCTCCGCAACCGCTGGACCGACGCTTGGTCGGAAACGGACGCGCCCGCCCCGCTGCCGATGCCGTTGCAGAACCTGCTCGTCTCCGAGGCCCACGACCGCCTGATGGCGTCCGGCGACCCGACCGTCGTGCCGATGCCGGTCGGCCAGATCGTCGGCCGGATGAACGAGGTCCGCCCGGTCGCGGCCGTCCTCTCCGACCTGGTCACCGAAACCGACGAGACACTACAGAAAATTCACAAACTGCTCTGATCCGGTACGCGGTGGACCCCCACCGCAGAATCCGGACAGTCCCCGGAAGCGCCCCGCGAGCCAGGCGGCCCGTCACGGCCGTGCCGCGCCCGCCGGGCTGGAGCGGGACTTCCCGCGGCCTTCGGCCGCGCGCGGCGATCAGTCCGTGCCCGCGCCGGGGCCGCCGCCGGCAGGTCGCAGGGTCCCCGGCCGGCCGTCGGGGCTGTCTCAGCCGCGTTGAGGCGGCGCTGGCGGCAGGCTGGGTTGTGGCTGGTTGTGAGGGCTGTCTCGGGCGGGTTGAGGCAGCCCTCACGACCAGCTGGAGTGGATCACGATGCGGTGGTCCAGTCGGGGTCGCGGCCGATGAAGGCGATCAGCCGGGTCTGGGGGTCGGCGTCGGCGGAGACGGGGACCTTGGGGCCGTACTGGCCGGAGGCGCGGAGCATCTCGTCGACCGGTTCCATGCCGGCCAGCAGGATGGCGCAGTACCCGGGGTCGAGCGTTTCGTCCTGCCCGGTGGCCCGGGCCAGGTCCCAGGTGTGCATGAAGACGTCGGTCGTGTAGAAGCGGTCGATCGCCTGGTCCAGCGGGAGCTCGCCGATGTGCGGGTTGTTCAGCAGGCGTTCGGGGGTCTTCGGGTCGTCCAGCACGGCCTGGACCGCGGCCTGGTGCGACTGCCAGGCGGCGACCGGGTCGGTGTCCACCGACGGGGCCGGTGGCAGGGTGACGTCCGAGCCGGAGGCCAGGAATCCGGGGAGCCACTCGATCAGGTGGCGGACCACGTCACGGGCGGTCCAGCCGGCGACCGGCGCGGGCGCGTCCCAGCGCTGTGCTCCGGTGACCCGGGCGGTGAAGGCGGCGGCGATCGTGCGGTGCCGCTCGGCGGGAGACAGTTCGGCAAGCGTCATCCTGGGCGTCCTCTCTCGATCTGCGAGCTTTCAACCTATCAGTTGAAACGGTGCCGTGGGGAAGTTCGCGCCGTGCCCTTCCGGCTGTTTCGCCGGTCGGGGGGTGAGCCCGGCGCGGCGGATCAGCCCGGTGGGCGCGGCACGTGCTCGCGTCCCGCCCGGCTCGCGGTGCGCCGCGGGACGCTCCCGATGTGGTGGGGCGGGGAACGGCGTACCAGGAAGGGGTTATCGCAGGATCGCGGTGGCGACCGCCTCGGTGGCCCATTTCTCCCACTGCTCGGGCGTCCAGCCGCGCACGGCCGTGAACAGGTGGTAGACCTCCGGGCTGACCATGCAGAAGACGATGTCGGCGGCCTGCTCGACCGTGAGGTCCGTGCGGAGGGCCCGCTTGCCGGACAGCTGCCGGGCGACGGAGAGCTGCGCCGTGTACCGCTGGTCCTGGTTGGCACGCCACTGCGCGGCCATCTCCGGGTCGCTGCCGGCCGCGTCCCGGACCACCGTCATGATCGGGGCCACCCGGCCGAAGATCTCGCGGGCGTTGCGCAGCCAGATCTCCAGCGCACGCCGTCCGTCCGGCTCCTGTTCGATGCGCCGGACCCAGTCGCGGTCGAGAAGCGGCACCGGCTCGTCGTCGCCGACCGCCAGCACGTCGACGAGCTCCTTGAGTACGGTCGCCTTGTTGCCGAAGTGGAAGTACAACGTCTGGACCGCCACGTCCGCGCTCCTGGCGATCTGGCCGAGCGTGGTGGCCGCGTAACCCTGCTCGGCGAACAGCGCCCCGGCCCGGTCGATGATCCGGCGCCGGGTGGCCCGTGCCTGCTCGGCCCGGCGCGTGCCAGGTTCGCGGTTCCGCTTGACACCCTCGTTCATTCGCTGGAGCCTACTCTAGTGAGTTACTAGAGCTCACTCTAGCCAAAACGTGCCGGGGAGTGTCATGGACGCGCTGGTCAACGGCTTTCACCACATCAAACTGCCCGTCACCGACGTGGAGCGCAGCCGGGATTGGTATGCACGGGTGCTGGGCCTGGAGACACACATCGAGTTCGTCGAGAAGGGTGAACTGATGGGGGTGGCGATGCGCGACCCGGACGGAAGCGTCGACGTGGCGCTGCGCCGCGACGCCGTCCGCGCGGCCGCGATGACCGGCTTCGACGCGGTCGCCCTGCGTGTGCCCACGCCGGCGGCCCTGGACGAGTGGCAGCGGCGCCTCGGCGAGCTCGGGGAGCCGCACGACGGGATCGTCACCGGCCACGCCGGCCGCGTCCTCGTCGGCCTGCGCGATCCCGACGGCATCGAGGTGCGCCTCTACCTGCCGGCCGAGAAGGGATGACCAGATGAGCTTCGACGGCACGGGATATCTGCTGGGCCCGGACGACGGGCCGCAATGGTGGCTGCTGGACACCCGGATGAACATCAAGGCCGCCACCGGGGCGTTCACCCTCATCGAGTGGTCCGCGCCGGAGGGGTTCGGCCCGCCGCCGCACATCCACGGCCTCGAGGACGAGGCGTTCTACATCCTGGACGGGGAGATCGACATCGAATGCGGTGACAAGCGCTTCACGGCCGGGCCCGGAGACTTCGCGTTGCTGCCGCGCGGGATCCCGCACGGCTTCGTCGTCACTCGCGGGCCGGTGCGCGGGCTGCAGATCACCACGCCGTCCGGGTTCGAGGAGTTCGTCGCCGAGGCGGGGCGTCCCGCCACCCGGCCCGGCCTTCCTGAACCGTCGGTGCCGGACATCCCGCTCCTGATCGCGGCCGGGCAGCGTCTCGGACATCAGATCGTCGGGCCGCCGCCCGGGCCGCCGTCTCCGGGCCGTTCCTGATCCGCATCGGTTGTCGCCGGGTCCCCCGACGGTGTTCACTTTCGGGCCGGGTCGCGGGAAAACGCGCTCCCACCCGGGGCCGGGCGGATGATGAGAAGCGGTATCCGTCGTCGCTCGTTGGAGCTGACATGCTGACCATTCGGAGATCGCTCGCCCTGCTCGCCGCCGCGCTGTGCGTGACCTCCCTCCCGGGCGTGCCGGCCGCGGCCCGGCCCGCCGGGTCCGGCGAGGAGGCCTCGGCCGGGACGCCACCTGCCATGACCGTCGTGCAGCGGGCGGGCGGCGAGTCCCCCGCCGGCGTGCGCGGACCGATTCCGGACGAGGCCCTGCTCGGCCCCGCCGACCTGGGCGGTGTCACCCCCTTGCAGGTGGACCGCGACAGCTGGCCGCGACTGCGCCCACCGCGGCCGTGCGAGGGCGGCTATCCCGAGCCGGTCGCCGACCGCGCCGTCACCGCGGTCATCGAGGTGAACAAGGCGCCGAACGCGGTGATGGAGTACCTCGCCGTGCACCGTCCCGGCGACGCCCGCCGCTACCTGCGGGAACTCCGCGACGTCCTGAAAGTCTGCAAGGGCACCGCCTGGCGGATCGAGGCCACCGGCGTCGCCGGCCCGGACTCGCTGCTGCTGCGTTACAGCGACACCTTCGAACACGTCGACGAGTGGATCACCCACCACACCTACCTGGTGATCGCCCGCTCCGGCCGCGCCGTGGTGCTGGTCGCCGACGCCGGCTGGGAGACCGACAGCGGCGACCCCGCGCTGGCCCGCGAACTGATCATCCCCGCGCTGCGACGGGCGGCTGCCCTTCACTGAACTGGGTCCGGTACAGCTGCTCATACCGCCCACCGGCGGCCAGCAGTTCCGGATGGGTGCCGCGCTCCACGACCCGCCCGTCCTCGACGACCAGGATCTGGTCGGCGGCCCGGACCGTGGACAGCCGGTGGGCGATCACCACCGCGGTGCGCCCGGACAGCGCCTCCCCGAGCGCCGCCTGCACCGCCGCCTCGGACGTCGAGTCGAGATGGGCGGTCGCCTCGTCCAGCACCACCACCCGTGGCCGGGCCAGCAGCAGCCGGGCGATGGTCAGCCGCTGCCGCTCCCCGCCGGACAGCCGGTAGCCGCGCTCGCCGATGACCGTGTCCAGCCCGTCCGGCAGCGACTCGATCAGGTCGGCGATGTGGGCGCGGCGCAGCACGTCCCACAACTCCTCCTCGGTGGCGGACGGCCGGGCCAGCAGCAGGTTGGCGCGCACCGACTCGTGGAACAGGTGACCGTCCTGCGTGACCATGCCGAGGGTCTGCCGCAGCGAGGTGGCGCTCAGGTCGCGCACGTCGACCCCGCCGAGGCGGACCGCGCCGGACTCGGTGTCATACAGCCGCGGCAGCAGGCTCGCCATCGTCGACTTGCCGGCCCCGGACGATCCGACGAGGGCCACCATCTGTCCTGGCTCGGCCCGGAACGAGATGCCGTGCAGCACCTCCTCGCCGCCGCGGCTGTCCAGCGTCGCCACCTCCTCCAGCGAGGCCAGCGACACCTTGTCGGCCGACGGATAGGCGAACCGCACGTCGTCGAACTCCACGGCCACCGGACCGTCCGGCACCGGGCGGGCGTCCGGCTTCTCCTCGATCAGCGGTTTCAGGTCGAGCACCTCGAAGACCCGCTCGAAGCTGACCAGCGCGCTCATCACCTCGACGCGAGCGCTGGCCAGCGAGGTGAGCGGGGCGTACAGCCGGGTGAGCAGGATGGCCAGCGCCACCACCTCGCCCGGGTCCATCTGGCCGCGCAGCGCGTAGAGGCCGCCCAGCCCATACACCAGCGCGATCGCCACCGCCGACACCGACGTGAGCGCGGTCAGGAACGTCCACTGCGCCATCGCCGTGCGCACGCCGATGTCACGCACCCGGCTGGCCCGCGCCGCGAACTCGGCCGACTCGGCAGCCGGATTGCCGTAGAGCTTGACCAGCGTCGCGCCGGGCGCCGAGAACCGCTCGGTCATCTGCGTGTTCATCGCCGCGTTGTGCTCGGCGGCCTCCCGCTCCAGACCGGCCAGCCGCCCGCCGACCCGCCGGGCGGGCAGCACGAACACCGGCAGCAGCAGCAACGACAGCACGGTGATCTGCCAGGACAGCCCGATCATGACGACCAGCGTGAGCGTGAGCGCCACCAGGTTGCCGACCACACCGGACAGTGTGTCGCTGAACGCGTGCTGCGCCCCGATCACGTCGTTGTTCAGCCGGCTGACCAGCGCGCCCGTCCGCGTCCGCGTGAAGAACGCCACCGGCATCCGCTGCACGTGGTCGAACACCATGGTCCGCAGGTCGAGGATCAGCCCCTCGCCGATGCGGGCCGAGAACCACCGCTGCGCCAGCCCGAGCCCCGCCTCCAGCAGCGCGATCACCGCGATCGCCACGGCCAGGGCGAGCACCAGGGAGTAGTCCCGGCCCTCGACGATGGCGTCGACCACCTGCCCGGCCAGCACCGGCACGGCCACCGCGAGGACCGCCGTCACCACGCTGAGCACCAGGAAGCCGGTCAACTTACGCCGGTGTGGGCGGGCCAACGCCAGGATGCGCCGTAACGTCGCCCGGGAGAACGCCCGCTTGTCCTCCCGCTGATTCATCTGGTGGTACATCGAATTCCAGGCCGCGAACTCCATGCTCATGTCCCGAACCTCCCACCTGACCCAAGGTTGAGGTCAACCCGATTTCCGTCGATGATGCGCCCGGGGTATGACATTTCAAGCCACCGCGCAGCGTGGTCCGGGCGGCCGGCTGATCCGCCGCTAGCGGCCCGCCGATCCGATAACGGGTGGATCGAGGCGACGGCTCACCGGCCGAGCGCGTCCGCCAGATGGTCCAGATCGGTCACCACCAGGTCGAACCGATGGGCGTAGCCGGCGAGGTCACCGGTGCTGCCGCCGGACCGGTCGACGTAGGCGGTGCGGAATCCGTGTTGTGCCGCGGCATCCAGGTCCCAGTCATGGGCGGCGACGAACAGGGTTCGCCCAGGATCGAGATCGAGGGTGCCGATCGCGTGCCGGTACATGCGCGGGTCCGGCTTGTACGCCCCCACGCTCTCGCCGGAGATCAGGGTCGTCCAGCGCAGACCGCTCTGCGCCGACATGGCGAAAGCCTGGCCGCAGCCGGCATTGGTGAGCGCGACCAGGGCCCGCCCCCGCGCCAGCCGTTCGAGCGCCGGCGCCGTGTCGGGAAAGGGCTCCAGGCGGTAACCGAAGCGGGCCAGCTCATCGAACCGGTCCGGGGGCAGTTCCGTGCCGTCGGCCCGCAGCAGGTCCGTCAGCGCCGACCGGTAGAACGCCGCCGGCGGTTGGTACGGCGCACGTCCGGCCGTCACCTCCGCGACAGCCGCGTCCACCCGGGCCGCCCATCGGTCGCCCAGCATGCTCAGGTCGACACCGAGGTCCGAGCCCACCGAGCGCAGCGCGGCGGTTCGCGTCCCGTCCTCGTCGAGCAGGGTGCCGACGACGTCGAACACCAACGTGGTCGCGGCCGTCGCGGGGTCACGAAGCTGCATGGATCCCGACCTTAAGCGGACCGGCGCCGGGCCGCCAGCCGACGGCGCGGCCGTGCCGGCCCGGTGCTCGGTGTACCGGGCCGGGCCACGCTTGCCAACGGCCGCGTGGAGATCGAGGAGCGGAACCGTGTCCCAGCAATCGGTTCATCCCGTTTGTTCGAGGACTATCACGGCGCGGCCGGTGAGGGATCCGGCGGCCAGTTTCGCGTAGGCCTGGTCGATCTCGTCGAAGCCGAACTCCTCCACCTGGTTGCGGATCAGGCCGGCTTCGGCGAGGGCGATGACCTCCCGGGCGTCGGCGATCGTGGAGCCCTGGAAGGTGAACACCTCGCCGTCGCGGGGCAGTGAGGAGAACCAGGGACCGGTCAGGCGGCCGCCGGCCGAGCCGATGAGGCCGAAGGCGCCGCCGGGGCGGAGCGTGGCGATGCCGGCGGTGATCGTCGTGTCGGTTCCCACGAAGTCCAGCATCACGTCCACGTCGGACAGTCCGGACAGTCCGATGGCCGTCCGGTGGGCGCCGACCTCGGCGGCGTAGGAGAGCCGCGGCGCGGAGATGTCGACCGCCACGACGGTCGCCGCGGTCAGCACCCGCAGGAACTGGACCGCGAACGCCCCCAGCCCACCGGCGCCGACGACGACGGCGGTGCCGCCGGGGTGCAGCCGGGTCAGGGCGCGCCGTACCGCGTGGTAGGCGGTCGCCCCGGCGTCGGTGAGCGGTCCGGCGTGCCGCGGATCGAGCGAGCCGAGCGGCAGCAGCGCCCGCGGGTCGTCGACCAGCACGTAGTCGGCGAGGCCACCGTCCCGGCCGTACCCGCGCCCGGCCGCCCCGTACGGGCAGCCGCTCTCCTGCCCGCGCACGCAGTACCGGCAGGTCCCGCACGACGACGGTGACACGAGGGCGACCGGTTCCCCGGTGTCCACCCGCCATCCGGCGGTCTCGTGGCCGAGCGTGAACGGCATCCGCCAGCCGAGCGACGCGCCGGCCGCCGCCGGGATCCGCCGCATCGTGAGGTCGGAGCGGCACAGTCCGCATCCGGCGACCCGGACCAGCGTCTCACCGGCGCCGGGGCGGGGCTCGGGTTCCGGCACGGTGACGGCCCGGGGAGGGGCGCCCCATTCGGTCATCCGGTACGCGCGCATGCGGTCCAGAGTGAAACCCGTTCTCGTGCCACGTCAATGGGAGATTGACCTAAAACTAGAACGAGTTCTATCGTTGGCGTGTGCTGACGACACCGTTCGCGGAAGCGATCCAGGAGGCCGAGAGGGTCATCACCACGGCCCCGCACGTCCGCGACGAGCAGGATCTCGTCGAGGGCTACGACTACCTGGCCGGCAGCATCCGCGCCTCGGTGCAGATGGCCTGGGCCTACCAGCGCGACTTTCCCTACTTCGTCCGCTCCACCGGGCCGTACACGAAGATGGGTCTGGACAATCCGGACACCCTCTACTTCCACGCCTGGCTGCGCGACGACGCCGAATACATCGTGACCGGCCGGCGCGGCAGCACCGTCGACCTGAGCTTCCAGATCCTCGACGGCGACTACTCACCGCTCGCCGTGCCGGGCAGCACCGCCGCCTTCGACGACCGGGAGATCCGGACCGAGCCGGACGGCACCTTCCGGATGTTCCTCGGCCCCGGCCTGCCCGGCGCCGGGATGCTCGTGGTCCGCGAGGTCTTCAGCGACTGGGCCACCGAACAGCCCGGCGTGCTGCGCATCCAGCGTGCGGACCGGATCGGTGCGGCCCCACCGCCGCCCACGCTGGACGCGCTCACCAAACGGTACGGCGTGGCCGGCAAGATCCTGATCAGCCGCCTGCGGACCTTCCTCGCGTTCGCCGAGCGGTTCTACCTGAACCTGCCGGTCAACACGCTCACCCCACCCCGCTCCACCCCGGGCGGCCTGACCACCCAGTTCTCCTCGGTGGGCCACTACGACCTGGACGACGACCAGGCCATGGTCATCACCGTCCCGGCCGGCGACGCCCCCTACCAGGGCGTTCAGCTCGGCAGCATGTGGTATGTCTCGCTCGACTACATCAACCACCAGACCAGCCTCACCCGCGACCAGGCCAGGATCGACCCGGACGGCATGATCCGGTACGTGGTGAGCGAACGGAACCCGGGCGTCGCCAACTGGCTGGAGCGCACCGGGCACCGCCGCGGCTACGTGCAACTGCGCTGGCAGCGGCTGTCCCGCGAGCTCACCGCCGAGGACGGCCCGCGAGTGGACATCGTGGCCGTCGACGACCTGCCGAAACGGTTGCCGCACCACCGGCCGGTCGGCCCGGAGGCGTGGCGGGAGCGGATCGCCGCCCGGCAGGCCGCCGTCGCGGCCCGGATGCTGGGCTGAGCGATGCTTCTCGACGGCCGGGTGGTGCTCGTCGCCGGGGTCGGCCCCGGACTCGGCCAGGCGGTCGCGCTCCGCGCCGCTCAGGAGGGCGCCGACGTCGTGCTCGCGGCCCGTACCGAGTCGACGCTCACCGAACTGGCCGCCAAGATCGGCGGCCGGGCGCTGGCCGTGCCCACCGACCTCACCGACGACGCGGCCGTCCAGCGGCTGGCCGACCGGGCGCTGGCCCGATTCGGCCGGATCGACGCGCTGGTGCACAACGCGTTCGTGATGCCGCCGATGCGCAGCCTCCGCAAAGTCGATCTCGCGGAGCTGCAGGACGGGCTGAACGGCAACGTCGGAACCGCGCTCCGGACGATCCGCCTGATGAGCCCGGCGCTGATCGAGACACGTGGCTGCGTGGTGGTCGTCAACTCGGCGGTGCTGCGACACTCGCGGCACCCGTTCGGGCCCTACAAGATCGCCAAGGCCGCGCTGCTGGCGGCCACCCAGAACCTGGCCGGCGAACTCGGCCCGAAAGGGGTCCGGGTCAACTCGGTGGCCCCCGGCTGGATCTGGGCGGACACCCTGCGCGCCTGGTTCGAGTTCCAGGCCGCCCAGCGTGGCGTCCCGGCCCGGCAGATCTACGAGGAGGTCGCCGCCGGCACCGACCTGCGCCGCCTGCCGGAACCCGGCGAGGTCGCCGACGCCATCCTGTTCCTCGCCTCCGACCTGGCCCGCGGCATCACCGGGGCCTGCCTCGACGTCAACTGCGGGGAGTTCCACCATTGAGCATCTCTCAACCCGGCATCGGCCCGGACCCGCTGACCGGCAACGGGCGGCCGGGACCGCGCCACGCTGCGAAGACCACCGGCGAACGCACCGACGTCGGCACCGTCGAGGACCTGCACGCCTCGGCGACCCGGCTGACCGGGCTCGACGACTTCGGGGACGGTGACGACCATCGGGCCGCGCTGTCGGTGCTGCTCTCCGCGTACGCCACAGAAGCGAGCCTGACCCCGGCGGGCAGCAAGCGGACCCGTGGCCTGTTGCGCGCCTCGCTGGTCTCCCGCCTGCTGGCGGAAGCCGCGTGGCGGCGGTTTCCGGAGCACGCCGGCGTGACGCTGCCGAACCCGGTCTTCATCACCGGACTGCCCCGCACCGGCACCACGGCCCTGCACCGGATGCTCGCCGCCGACCCCGCCCACCAGGGCCCTGAGCTGTGGCTCACCGAGGTCCCGCAGCCGCGCCCGCCCCGCGAGACCTGGCCGGACGATCCCGTCTACGGCACCCTGCGTGAGGCCTACCGGAGCGCCGGGCTGGACGGCGTGCACCACATGGGCCCGGAGCAGGTGGAGGAGTGCTGGCGGCTGCTCTGCCAGTCGATGACCTCGGTGTCCTTCGAATGCACCGCCCACATCCCGTCGTACTCGCGGTGGCTGGCCGGCCACGACTGGACGCCCGCCTACCGCCGGCACCGCCGCAACCTGCAGCTCATCGGCCTGCACGACCAGCACCGGCGATGGGTGCTGAAGAACCCCAGCCACCTGTTCGCGCTCGACGCCCTGCTCACCGTCTACCCGGACGCCACGATCATCCAGACGCACCGGGATCCGCGGACCGCGATCGCCTCGGTGTGCAGCCTCAACGCCCGCGCCTCGGCCGGCTGGTCCACGGTCTTCGACGGCACGGTCGTCGGAAAGACACAGCTCGCACTGTGGTCACGCGGGCTGCGACGCTTCCGCGCCGACCGCGCCCGCCACGATCCGGCCCGGTTCGTCGACGTGCGCTACGAGGACTTCGTCGCGTCCCCGCAGCGCACCGTCGAAGCGATCTACGACCGTCTGGGGGTCAAGCTCACCGGCCCGGCGCGCGCCGCGATGAAAACCATGCGAGGTACGGGCGAACGCGCACACACCTACCAGTTGTCCGATTTCGGCCTGACCCCCGGCGACGTCGACCGTGCCTTCCCCGACTAGGCGGGCTCCACCGGCATCCACAGTTCACAGGTGGCGGTGCTGAAGTCGGCGGCCCGGTCCAGGATCGCCACGATCGACGGGCCCGGCCGCAGCCGCCACGGGTTCGACGGGAACCAGTCGGTGGCGGTCGCCGCCCACGCCGTCTGCAACGCCTCCGGGTACGGCCCGGACGTGTGGAACACCGCCCACCGCCCGGCCGGCACCTCGACGGCGTCCAGATCGCCCGGCACGGCGGTGTCCTCCGAGATCGCGGCCCCGTGCAGGTAGGTCAGTTCGGTGCCCTCCTCGGCGTCCGGGCTCACGTCGTCGGTGACCTGCAGCAGCCCGGCCGGCTCGGTGTCGCTCAGCTCCTTGAGACGCTGGTGTGCCTCGGGTGGCAGTCCGGCGATGTGCTGCTGGATGTGCGGGTTGACGCCGGAGTAGATCAGCGGGACCCGGGCGGCGTGCCCGACCAGGCGGAAAGCGGGGCGGTCGACGATACGGGTGTCCATGGGGGTGCTCCCTTCGACGGTCAGGCGGAACCTGAGCTGCGGTTGTGTACGGAGGGGACCACCGTTGCGGCGCACCTCACCGGGCGAGGCGCCGTGCACCGCCCGGAACGCCCGGCCGAACGCCTCGGCCGAGCCGTATCCGTGCCGGACCGCGACGCTCAGCAGATCGTCGCCGCGGATCACGTCGGCGGCCGCCACGGTCATCCGGCGCCGGCGCACGTACTCCGACAGCGGCATCCCGGCCAGCGACGAGAACATCCGGCGCAGGTGGTACTCGGTGGTGCCGAGCGACTTCGCCACCCGGGCGACGTCCAGGTCACCGTGCTCCTGCTCGACCAGTTCGGTGAGACGGTTCAGCGCTGCGATCACGAGGTCCTCCTTCCGCCTCCAAGACTGGCCGCCGGAGGGCCGGCCGCGCCCGATCGTTCGAGCCCGATCCGATCATCCGCCGCTCACCCTAGGGTGGGTGCCGTGGATCGAAAGCCGCCGCTGTTCCTGCTCGATCTCGACGGGGTGCTGAACCCGTTCGCCGCCCCCGTCTGCCCCGACGGCCACCTGGAGCGGGTCTTCTTCGAAGGCGAGGCCCCGGTGCGCTACTGCCCGGCGCACGCCGACTGGATCCGTGAGCTCGCCGCCGCCGGGGAACTGTGGTGGGCCACCGGCTGGGGCGCCTACGCCAACGACCTCTACCTGCCCGTCCTCGGCGTCGGCCCGTTGCCGGTCGTCGAGTTCCCGCCGGTCCCGTTCGAGCCGGAGCTCAAGGTGCCGGCCGTCGACGCGGTGGCCGGGGACCGCCCCGCCGCCTGGATCGACGACAACCACACCCCGGCGGGCGTGCGCTGGGCCGCCGCCCGCCCGGCGCCCACCCTGCTGGTCTCCATCGACCCGGCGATCGGGTGGACCCGCGCCGACGTCGACCGTGTCCTCACCTGGGCCCGCGACCCGTACGGCGACCACTGACGCCGGGCGGCGCTCACCGGCACGGGGCCGGGCCGGGCGGGCCGGGTTCGCGGCGTTCCCGGCCCGGCCGGCCCGGACGTCACCGGCCGGACCACCCGCTCACGCCCGGCGGGCGCGGCACGGTCGGGAGTCGCGGTGAGCTCGCGGGTCTTCCACGGCGGGTGCGGGCAGGCGTACCGGGAAGGGTCTTCATTCGGCTCTGAGGGCGACGGCCGCCGGGGAGCGGGCCGCCCATCCGGCCGGGACCAGCGCGCCGGTCGCGGCCAGCAGGATGCCCGCGGCGCCGAGCGCGACCAGTTCGGCCGGGCGGTAGACGTCCAGGACCGGCGGCGGCAGGGTGAGGCCCGCCGCGCCGCCCATGATCGGCAGGCTCCAGCCGTGCAGCAGACGGCCGAGAGGCACGGCCAGCGCGCCACCGGCCGCGCCGATCAGCAGCGTCGAGCTGACCACCATGAGGCGCACCTGGCCGGGGGTCATGCCAAGCGATTTGAGGACACCGATCTCGTGGACGCGTTCCCGGGTCTCCAGGACGACGGTGTTCAGGACGCCCAGCGCAGCGACCGCGGTGAGCAACTGGGTGAGCGTGGCGATCAGCGCGATCATCGCGGTGACCACCTCGTTCTCCTGGGTGTCCGCGCTGACCTGGGCGTGCGCGCCGAGGTCGCCGAACGCGGTGTTCAGCGCGGTGGCGTAGGCGTGCGGGTCGGTGCCGGGCGTGAGGCTCACCTCGAAACCGCGCAGGGGGAGCGAGTCGCCGAGCCCGGCCGCATCCATGATCATGATGGCGGTGGAGCCGTTGCTGAACACCTCGCCGACGATGCGCACGGTCGTGCGGCCGCTCCCGGTGCTCACGGTCAGTTCGTCGCCGACCCGTACGCCGTAGCTGCTGAGCAGCCGCGCCCCGGCGACCGCCTCGCCGGGCTGCTGGTACCAGCGGCCGGAGAGCAACGGATACCCGGTCCACGAGGCGTCGCCGCGGTAGGCACGGACGCTCAGCGGCAGTGCCGAACCCGGGACCCGGGCGTCCGTCTCGTGGGCGGCGGCCACCGCGGCGGTCCCCGGCTGCGCCTCGATGATCTTCTGAACGGCCTCCGGGTCGACGGCCCCCGGCGGCCCGTGCGCACCGGTGGCGACCACGATGGGCGCCTCCTCGACCCGGTTGCCGGCGTCGGCGACCTCCGACAGCGACAGTGACAGCCCGGCCGCGAACACCACCGTGGTCACGCCGAGCAGGATGGCCACCATCGTCACGGTGGTGCGGACCGGCCGGGCGAACGGGCTCGCCAGTCCGAAACTGATCGGGCGGGGGAGTGGCAGGGCAGCGACCGCCCGGCGGACCCGGAAGCCACGGTCGCCGCGCGGAGCCCGGCCCACGGTGATCGCCCTGGTGGCGGAGAGCCGCCCGGCGCGCAGCGCCGGCCCGGCCGCGGCCAGTCCGGCCAGCAGCGTCAGCCCGAACAGCACGAGCACGTCGGCCCACCACGGCACGCTCGGCGTGGCGATCACCGTGTACGCGGTGTTCGCCCCGGCAAGCAACGGGATCGACAGCAACCGGCCGGCCACCACGCCGAGCAGGCAGGCGGGGACCGCGACCAGCAGGATCTGCCCGGCGTACGCGGCGACCACCTGACCCGGCGTGAAGCCGAGGGCCTTGCGGACCCCGATCGTGCGGTACCCGGCGACCACCGCCCCGGCCACCACGTTCACCACGATCAGCGTGGACATGACCAGCCCGAGCACGGCGAACGCCACCACGAACGGCACCATCGGCTTGAGCCGCCCCTCGACCTGCACCTTGACCAGGTGATACCGGGTCGAGCCGGTCATCTGGGGCAGGTCCAGGCCGGCCGACGGGTCGCCGAGCCGGTACAGCACCTGCTGCTCGGCACCGCCGAGCACCTCGGACTGGCCGGGCCACACCCAGGCGGCCGCGGTCGCGGTGACCGACGAGGCGACGCCGACCACCTCGAGTTCGACGCCGCGGACGGTGACCCGGTCGCCGGTCTTCCAACTGGTCCCGGCCGTGACCACGGACAGGACGATCTGGCCCGGGCCGGTGAGCCACCGCCCGGCGGTCAGCTCCAGCCGGTCCACGGCCGGGTTCTGCTCGGACCGGCCGACGATCGCGCCGGACGGCCGCTGCCGGCCGCCCCGGAACAGCGGGGCCTCGATCACCGGGTACGGCCCGGCCTTCGCGGTCACGGCCGGATCGTCGAAGGCGGTCGCCGACGGCGTGAAGACAGCCGTCACGTGTGCGCCGTGCTGCCTGCTGAACGCGCGGTCGAACGGCGCGTCCGAGGCGATCAGCAGGCCCGCGGCCAGCAGCGTGGTCGCCGCGGACAGCAGGACGACGGTGAACACCACGAGACTCTGCAGGCGGCGGCCGCGGGCGCCGGCCACCGCCGCCCTCAGCACGGCGCTCACGCCGTCACCCGGCCGTCGCGGACCTCGACCGTACGGGTGGCGCAGCGTTTCGCCAGGTCGTGATCGTGGGTTACGAGCAGCACCGTTTGACCGTCCCGGTTCAGCTCCCGCAGCAGGCCGGCCACCTGTTCGCCGGTGGCGGCGTCCACCGCTCCGGTCGGCTCGTCGGCGAGCAGCAGCGGCGGCCGGTTGATCAGTGCCCGGGCGATCGCCACCCGCTGCCGTTCCCCGCCGGACAGCTGCGCCGGGTAGGCGTCCGCCCGCCCGGCCACCCCGAGCGTCTCCAGCAGCTCCGCCGCCCGTGCCCGCCCCGCCCGCCGCCCCAGCCCGGCCAGGTCGGCGGGGACGAGCACGTTGTCGCGGGCGGTCAGATCGTCGATCAGGTGGAAGAACTGGAACACGATCCCGACACCGGAGCGCCGGAATCGCGCGAGGGCCTTCTCGGACAGCCGGTTCAGGGTCGTGCCGGCCACCTCGACGTCGCCCGAGGTCGGCCGGTCCAGCCCGGCGACCAGGTTGAGCAGGGTGGACTTGCCGCTGCCGGACGGTCCCATCACGGCCACCGCCTCACCCTCGGCGACGGTCAGGTCGACACCGTCGAGAGCGGGTGGTCCGGCCTGGTCGTACCGTTTGGACACCGCGCGCAGGCGGATCAGATCGGTCATGCCGGCCGACGCTAGGAGCCCGGACGGCCGGGCACATCGGGCACGCGATCGACGGGTCATCCGAGCGATGTAGGCGGTGTGATTGATGCGTGCCGTTCCCGGGCGGCGGCAGAATGGGCCCGTGCGGGAGAAGTGGCTGGACGGCATCCTGGTCGCGGCGCTCACCATCGCCGCGATCACACTCACCGGCGACGTCCCCGACGGGCCGGCCCAGATGCGGTTCGACGTTCCGGGCGGCGGATTCTTCCCGACCCCCGAGCCGGAGACGCCGCCCGTTCTCAACCTGCTGATCACGCTGCCGCTGCTGCTCCGGCGTCGCTGGCCGGTCGCCTGCTTCGCGGTCCAGTTCGCCTCTCTGATCAGCATCGACATCGAGGGCAACGTGGCCAACCTGGCGGCCGTGCTGATCGGGGCGTACGCGGTGGCCCTGCACGGCCGCTCGGTCCCGCTGTCGATGGGGGTGCTGCTGTCCGCCGGGGTGGCCACCGCCGCGACCCGCGACCAGACCTGGCCCCGGGTGCCCGGCTGGGCCGGCGTCTTCGTCATCCTGGTGCCGATCGGTCTGCTCGGCGTGGCCGTCCGCGCCGCCCGCAGCCGCGCCCTCGCCTCCGAGCAGCGTGCCGAGGCCCTGGTGCGGGAGCAGCGCACCGCCACCCGGCTGGCCGTCGCCGATGAACGCGCCCGGATCGCCCGCGAGCTGCACGACGTGGTGAGCCACCACGTCAGCGTCATGACCATCCAGGCGGGCGCGGCCGGGAAGGTCCTGGACCGGGATCCGGAGCTGGCCCGGGGCGCGCTCGCCGCCATCGAGAACGGCGGCCGGGAGACCATGGCCGAGCTGCGGCACCTGCTCGGTGTGCTCAACCCGGACGCCGGCCTGCTGGAACCACAGCCGGGCCTGGAGTCGCTGGAGAGCCTGGTCGGTGGGGTGCGCAACGCCGGGCAGCCGGTCACCCTCACCTGCACGGTCGGCGCTCTCCCGCACGGGCTCGGGCTGACCGTCTACCGGGTCGTGCAGGAGGCTCTCACCAACGCGATGCGCCACGCCCCCGGCGCGGCCACCACGGTGACCCTGTCCAGCGGGAACGCCACCCTGTTCGTGGAGGTCGTCAACGCACCGGGCAAGCACTCCGGCGAGCCAGGTGGGGGCACCGGGTTGCTGGGGCTGGCCGAACGGCTGCGCGTCTACGACGGCACGCTGGAGACCGGCGAGTGCCCGGACGGCGGTTTCCGGGTGGCGGCCCGCATCCCGCTCGCGCAGAGTATGGCGTCATGACCCGAGTGGTGATCGCCGACGATCAGGCGCTGGTGCGGACCGGTTTCACGATGATCCTGGAGTCGGCCGGCATCGAGGTGGCCGGGCACGCCGGCAACGGTCAGGAGGCGATCACCGCGACCCGTAGCCACCGGCCCGACGTGGTGCTCATGGACATCCGCATGCCGGAGATGGACGGCCTGGAGGCGACCCGCCGGATTCTGGCCGACGCGCCGCGCACCGCTGAGGGCGATCCGGTCCGGGTGGTCATCCTCACCACCTTCGACCTCGACCGGTACGTCTACGCGGCCCTCACCGCCGGGGCCAGCGGATTCCTGCTCAAGGACGTCACGCCGGACCACCTGATCCACGCCGTACGGCTGGTCCGCTCCGGGGACGCCCTGCTCGCCCCGGCGATCACCCGGCGGCTGGTGGAACGCTTCGCCCGCAGCGGGCCCGGCCACTCCGCCCTGCACCGCGACCTGGCCACCCTCACTCCACGCGAGCGGGAGGTTCTGGTGCTGCTCGCCGGTGGCCTGAGCAATCCGGAGCTGGCCACGGCGCTGCACCTGAGCGAGGCCACGGTGAAGACCCACATCACCCGGATCCTGACCAAACTCCAGCTGCGTGACCGGGTGCAGGCGGTGGTCGCCGCCTACGAGACCGGGCTGGTCACTCCGGGCGGAGGCTCCTCGGGGCGTGTGTAGAGGACCTCGCGGGCCTGCTCGGCGGCGCGCATCATGGTCTCGCTGATGAACTCGCTGTAACGCGCGATGTTCTCCAACCGGACGGCGGCCGGGGTGCCCGCGCCGAGGACGGTGACGCCCTGCCGCGCGGTCTCGGCGACCTGGGCCGCGCCCCGCGCGCTGGCGACGGTCGACTGATACCACACTCCGCTGTCGACGAGGTAGCGCTCGCGGCGGCGATCGTCCCGGACGCGGCGGATCAGGCCCTGCCCCTCCAGGAACGCGACCGCCTTGGACACCGAGGCCGGGCTGATCTGGAGCTGCTGGACCAGCTCGGCCGCGGTGAGGCTGCCCTCGTCGGTGACGAACAGCGCGGTCAGCACCCGGGCCACCATCTTCGCCACGCCCTGTTGCATGAACAGGGTGGTGAGGGTCTCGCCGAACTCCCGGACCGCCTCGGCGTCGCGCCCGTGCCGGGCGATGGGCGTGCCTTGAGCGCGCGGCGGCGCCGGGTTGCGGCGATGGGCGCGGCGCTCGGTGGCCCGGTGCGCCAGATCGGCGCGATAGCCGGCCGGCCCGCCGTTGCGCATCACCTCGCGTGTGATCGTCGAGGTGGGCCGGTCGAGACGGCGGGCGATCTCCGCGTAGGCGAGGCTGTCGGCCAGCCCGAGCGCGATCTGCTGACGTTCCTGCTGGGTGAGTCTGCCGCCCGGCACCGCGATCTCCCTCCGAAGTCTTCCTGACGCACGTCAGCGTAGCGTTCAACTCACCCTATTGCAACGCAGTCATTGCATTAACCGTACGCTCGTTGCAACGAAATACTGTCTCTGACCTGCTAGTTTCCGAGTTAAGTGCAACAAGCTTGTTGCCTGATCCATGAACGCAACGTAGCGTTTCCTGTATCGGAAACGACGAGCCCACCAGGAGAGCATGATGCACACGTTCGACACCACCACCGCCGTCACCGCCGTCCTGAACATCCCGGCCGGCCGCATCCAGGTCATCGCCGCCGACCGCTCCGACGCCACCGTCGACGTCCGCCCGATCGACGCCGGCAAGAGCCGCGACGTGAAGGCGGCCGAGCAGACCACCGTCGAGTTCACCGACGGGGTCCTGCGCGTCACCGGCCCGGCCGTGAAGAACCAGCTGCTCGGCGCGTCCGGCGCCGTCGAGGTGACCCTCCAGGTACCGGCCGGCTCCCGGGTCGAGGCGGACTCGTCCGCCGCCGAGTTCCGCGGCGTGGGCCGGCTCGGCGACGTCGCCGCCAAGGGCCTGCACGGCACCGTCAAGATCGACGAGGCCGGCAGCGTGGCGGTGGACGCCCTCGGCGCCGACGTCACCATCGGCCGGCTCACCGGATCGGCGGAGATCAGCACGCAGAAGGGCGACATCACCGTCGTCGAGGCCACCGGCGGCACCGTCGTGCTGACCGCCCAGATGGGCAACGTGACCGTCGGCGCGGCCCGGGGCGTCTCCGCCACCCTCGACGCGGGCACCGGCTACGGCCGCGTCCACAACGCCCTCATGAACACCGAGGGCGCCTCGGCTCCCCTCACCGTCAAGGCCACCACCCAGCACGGCGACATCACCGCCCGTAGCCTCTGACCAGGGAAGAGAGAAGCAGATGACCACTGGATGATCGACGTCGGCGACCCGGCCCCGTGCTCCGCCTCAACGGGTGGTTCGCGACCAGGGGTACCGGTGGCGGGTCGTCTCCGGCCGGGACGCGGGCTTCCGGCACATCACCTACCAGGGCGCGGCCACCGAACTAACTCGGAAGTAGACCTACTTCCTCCCGATTAGGGCCGCTTCGCGCAGCGAAGCGGCAGAGACTCAGCCCGGCGGCCGCGGCACGGGCTGGACCGCCGGCACGCCCGCGCCGCACGGACGGAACAGCCCGGACTGGAACGGGACGACCCCACGCGTACCGAAGAAGTCATGGCTTTCTGGCGAACAACACGTAGGCATCGCGGGGATCCTCACCGATCCGCTCTGACCTGCGGCGGCGTGCTGAGAACCCGGCGTGTGGAGTTGCGGTGCGAATCGAGCCCGAGCTCTACACGCCGGGCCTACTGTCCCCGAGGAAGTCGACACCGGTTGCGGGTGTGGCCACACCCGCAACGGGTGTCGACTTTCCTGTTCGGAATACCGGTCGCAGTGGGCGTCAGGGTCTCGGAAGGTAGGGCTTCTCGCCCGCGGCGAGGCGTCCCCTTCGAATTGCTGCCGGACCGGCGGGCCCGGACCGGGGCCCGGACCGGGGGCCCGGACCGGCGGGCCCAAGGCGTCCAGGGCGGCGGGCCCGGACCGGTGGCGGCTCCCGGCGTCACAGCGATACCGGAAAGCCGGGGCTTGCCTAGGTTCGCCAGACGTGGAAGGTCTGCTGGAGGCGCCAGCCGGTGGGGTCGCGGGCCTCGTTGCGCCAGCGGAACGTGTCGGGTTCGAGGTCGGAGAAGGTCCAGCGGAGGTCACCGCCGTCGAGGACGATGCCGTCGGCGGTGGGCGTCGCGATGAAGCTGTGCACGCGGCGGCGGCCCGGGCCGATCCAGGTGGAGCGCCAGGCGCCCGGACCGGCCGACGGGTCGGGGAAGCGGACGCTGACGCCGTGCTCCACGCCCGGCAGGATCCACACGTCGGTGGTGGCGTGACCGCCGAGGGCGTAGCCGAAATGCCACTCGCCGCGGCGGACCGTGGTGGAGCCGTCCGATTCATACTCGGTGCAGTCGAGCGTCCACGAGCCGGTGAAGCGGCCGAACAAGCTGAGGTCGGCGCCGGGCGCGGGCCCGTCGGCGAGGAACGGCAGATCGGTCATCCGGCCGACGGTAGCGGGCGTGGTCAGCCGGCGACAGTGGATTTCAGCGGCTCGATGAACTTCTCGGCGAAGCGGTGCAGGGCGTCGCGTTTCTCCTGGACCGGGGCGTCGGCGTGACGCCACGGCATGACGATCGCGTCGGTCACGCCGATCTCCGCCTGCTGCCGGAACCCGTCGAGGCCGCGCCGGTCGACGCAGACGGCCTGGATCTCGAACGGCGTGTCCGCGCGGCCGTACGACGCCCGCAACCGGCGCAGCCGGACGATCGTGTCCCGCAGCTCGTCGAACCGCATCATCGCCGACGACCAGCCGTCACCGATGCGGGCCGCCCGGCGCAGCGCCGGATCGGAGTGGCCACCGATGTAGACCGGCACCGGCTTGCGGGGCGCCGGGCTCATCCGCAGCTTGCCGAACGAGAAATGCTTCCCGTCGTACTCCACCATGCCGCCGCCGAGGATCAGCCGCAGCACCTCGATCGCCTCGTCGGCGCGGGCGCCCCGGTCGCGGAACGGCGCTCCGCACCACAGCGACTCCTCCGGCGACCAGCCGAGCCCCACCCCGAGGCCGAACCGGTCGCCGGTGAGCGCCGCGACCGTGCCGATCTGCCGGGCCAGCAGCAGCGGGTTGCGCGGGTCCAGTTTCAGCACCTGGGTGTAGAAGCGGATCCGGCTGGTCACCGCGCCCATCGCCCCGGCCGCGACCATCGGGTCCGGCCACGGCGTGTCCGCGTCCCAGAAGCGGCTGCCGTCCGGCGTGTACGGGTACGCCGCCGACACCTGCTCGGAGTAGAACAGCGAGTCCGGCAGCGCGATCGAGTCGAAGCCGCACTCCTCGGCGGTCCGGGCGAGTTCGGTGAGCTGGCCGAGCGGGCTCAGCGCGATCCCCAGGGTGAACTTCACTGCTGCATCTCCTCGGCGAGGGCCACGAGTTGGGCGGTGGCGCCGCCGAGCGCGAACTCGTTCGCCTCGGCGGCCAGGAAGTAGCGGTGCAACGGATAGTCCATGTCGATGCCGACGCCGCCGTGCACGTGAACCGCGGTGTGCAGCACCCGGTGCCCGGCCTCGGCGGCCCAGAACCCGGCGGTCGCCACCTCGGCGGGCTCCGGGCGGCACACCGCCTGCCACAGCGCCAGGCGCAGCGCCTCCACGTCGATCCACGCGTCGGCGAGCCGCTGCGACACCGCCTGGAACGCGCCGATCGGGCGGCCGAACTGGACGCGCCCGCGGGCGTACCCGGCGGTCATCTCCAGCGCCCGCTCGACCACACCGAGCTGGTGGGCGGCCGTCCCGACGACCCGTCGCGACCGTAGCCACGCCTCCGGGACCTCCAGATCAGCGAGCAGCTCCGCGCCGAATCCGGCCGCCGCCGCCTGCTCGCCGGAACCGAAGACCGCGACCGCCGACGCGTTCACCACGATGGCCGGCAGGTAGGGGACGTCGGATGCGTGCCGTCCCAGTTCGATCAGGACGGCGCACTGTTCGGGCAGCCCGTAGCCCTCGCCGCCGGCTCGTTTCGGCAGTGCCGCCGTCAGCACCCCGGCCTCGGCCAGCGCCGGCCACAGCGGGCGGCCGGACTCGCACAGGTCCCGGGTCAGTCCGGCCAGCTCCCGGGCCTCGCCGCTCAACTCGAAGTCCATGATCCGTCCCCCTCAGCGCCGGACCGGCAGGCCCAGGGCGCCCGCCGCGATGATGTCGCGCTGCACCTCGTTGGTCCCGCCGCCGAAGGTGAGGATCAGCGACGCCCGGTACATGGCCTCGATCCGGCCGGCCAGCACCGCTCCCGGCTCACCGGCGCGGATCGTGGCGGCCGGGCCGATGATCTCCATGAGCAGCCGGTACGCCTCGATCGCCAGCTCGGTGCCGTACACCTTCCCGGCGGACGCGCGGGTCGCGGCGGGCGCGCCCTCGGAGACGCAGACCCGCCAGTTCAAGAGCTTCAGGGCTTCGGTACGCGCGTGCACGCGCGCCAGATGCAGCCGGACCCATTCCCGTTCGATCGCCCCGGTCCGCCGCGCCCACTCGCCGACCTCCCGCAGGGCCCGTTGCAGTGGCGCCGCCGAGGTGAGCGCCACCCGTTCGCGGTTGAGCTGGTCGGTGATCAGCCGCCAGCCCTGGTTCTCCGCTCCGACCAGCGCGGACACCGGCACGCGCACGTCGTCGTAGTAGGTGGCGCTGGTGGACGGCCCGGCCACGGTCCGCACCGGCGTCCAGGAGAAGCCGGGGGAGCCGGTCGGCACGATGAGGATCGACAGCCCTTGGTGCCGGGGCGCCTCCGGGTCGGTACGGCACGCCAGCCACACGTAGTCGGCGTCCTCGATGAGGCTGGTCCACATCTTCTGCCCGTTGATCACGTAGTGGTCGCCGTCGCGGACGGCCCGGGTCCGCAGGGCCGCGAGATCGGTTCCCGCCTCGGGTTCCGAGTACCCGATCGCGAAGTGGATCTCGCCCGCCTCGATTCCGGGCAACAGCTCCGCCTTCTGCTGTTCGGTGCCGTGCCGGGCGATGGTCGGCCCGACCGTGTAGAGCGTCAGGAACGGAACCTGCACCCCGGCCAGCGCCGCCTCGTCCGCGAAGATCAGCTGGTCCATCCGGGAGCGGCCCTCGACGGCGAGCCAGCCGTCGCGCCCGAGCCGCCGGACCACCTCCCGGTACGGGGCGTCCTTGGGGAGCGCCGCGAAGTACTCCCGTAACGAGGCCCGCAGCTTCTCCTGCTCCGGCGTGTACCCGACGTGCATGGCGACCTCGGCTCTACTAGTAGAACGGGTTCTACTAGTAGAGCGTCATCGGCCGATCCCGGCAAGCGCCTTCTCCGGCTCCTCCGTGGCGAGTATCTGTAACGCGTTCTAGTATCGGGGCATGGACGCCTATCTGGCCGCAGCCGTGCGCACCCCGGTCGGCCGCCGGGGCGGGATGCACGCCGCCACCCACCCGGCCGACCTGGCCGGTGGGGTCATCGCCACCCTGCTGGACCGGGCCGGGGTGGATCCGGCCGCGGTCGACGACGTGATCCTCGGCTGCGTCGACACGGTCGGGCCGCAGTCCGGGGACATCGCGCGGACCGCGTGGCTGGCCGCCGGGCTGCCCGAGCACGTGCCCGGCGTGACCGTGGACCGGCAGTGCGGATCGTCGCAGCAGGCCGTCCACTTCGCGGCGCAGGCCGTGATGAGCGGGACCGCGGACCTCGTGGTGGCCGGGGGAGTGCAGAACATGAGTCAGGTGCCGATCTCCAGCGCCATGGCGCCGGACGGCCCGTACCGCCACAGCCCCGGGTGGGCCGCCCGCTACGGGAACGCGGAGGTGTCCCAGTTCCGCAGCGCGGACGCGATCGCCGCGAAGTGGTCTCTCACTCGCGCTGAACTGGAGGAATACGCGCTCAACAGCCATCGGCGGGCGCTCCGGGCCCGCTTCGGGACGGAGATGTCCACCGAGGGAGAGGACGAATGCCCCCGGCGGGACACCGACGCCGCCAAGATGGCCGCCCTCAAACCCTTGCGCGAAGGCGGCGTCACCACCGCCGCCACCTCCAGCCAGATCGCCGACGGCGCCGCCGCGCTCCTGATCGCCGGTGAGCAGGCCGTCCGCGACCACGGCCTGCGCCCCCGCGCCCGCATCCACCACCTGTCCGCCCGCGGCGACGACCCGCTCCTCATGCTGACCGCGCCCATTCCGGCCACCGCGCACGCCCTGCGCCGCACCGGCCTCACCGTCGACGACATCGACCGTTTCGAGGTCAACGAGGCGTTCGCCGCCGTCGTCCTGGCCTGGCTGCGCGAGACCGGCGCCGACCCGGCCCGGGTCAACGTCAACGGCGGCGCCCTCGCCCTCGGCCACCCGCTCGGCGCCACCGGCGCCCGGCTCATGGTCAGCCTGCTGCACGAGCTGGAACGATGCGGCGGACGTTACGGCCTGCAGACCATGTGCGAGGGCGGCGGCCAGGCCAACGTCACCGTCATCGAACGGCTCTGAGCCGGTCCAGACCCTCCTCCGCCTCCTGCATGATCCGGGCGATCAGCTCGGCGCACGTCGGCAGATCGTCGATCACCCCGGCGACCTGCCCGGCCGACATCACCCCGAGATCCGGCCGTCCCCGCACCATCGCCTCCCGCAGCAGCACCGGCGTGCCGGCCGCCATCAACGTCTGCGCCCAGCTCATCTCGCGCCCGTGCCGGGCCGCCCGCCCGGCCCGCACCAGCTCCGGCCACGACAGCCCGGCCAGCCGGCGGAACGCCATCGCGTGCCGGGCCGCCCTCAGCAGCGCGGTCACCCTCCCCGACTTCTCCAAACCGTCGATGTACGCGGTACGCAGCACCCGATGCGGAATCCCGTCCACCCGGGTCGTCACCACCGTCCCGGTCAGCGGCGCGTCCAGGTAGAGCCGCTTCACCCGGACGTCCACCGGACTGTCCGCGGTGAGCAGGAACCGGGTTCCCATGGCGATGCCGGCCGCCCCGTAGGCGAGAGCGGCCAGCAGCCCCCGCCCGTCGAAGAACCCGCCCGCCGCCACCACCGGGATGCCGACCGTGTCCACCACCCGCGGCAGCAGCAGCGACGTCGGCACCGAACCGGTGTGGCCGCCGCCCTCACCGCCCTGCACCAGCACCGCGTCGACACCCCAGTCGGCCACCTTCTCGGCGTGCCGGACCGCCCCGACCGACGGCATGGTCAGCACGCCGCCGTCCGCGCACCGGCGGATCAGATCCCGGCCGGGGGCCAGCGCGAACGAGGCCAGCCGGACGTTCTCCCTGATCAGCAGGTCGATCCGGGCGGCGGCGTCCGGCGCGTCCGCGCGTACGTTGACGCCGAAGTTCTGGTCGGTTCTGTCTTTTGTCGCGTGGATCGTGTCGCGCAGCTGATCGAGGCTCATGGTCGCCGACGCCACGATGCCGAAGCCGCCCGCGTTCGCGACGGCCGAGACCAGCCGCGCGCCTGCCACGTAACCCATCCCGGTCTGCACGATCGGATGCCGGCAGCCGAGCAGGCCGGTGAGCGCGGTCCTCACCGCTTCTCCCGCAGGCCGTGCGGATCCAGGTGCTCGCGGATCAGTTTCAGCTCCTCCTCGGTGGGCTCCCGCGTCGGCGGCGTCCGGTCCGGGATCGTCAGCGCGAACCCGGTCGCCGCGATCACCTCCTCGACGGTCACGCCCGGATGCGCCGACCGCAGCCGCATCGACCGGTCCGGGGTCTCGAAATCCAGCACGGCCAGATCGGTGACCACCCGGCGGATCTCGTACGCGCCCCGGTCGTGACCGATTCCGGACACCATGTCGACGTGGTCCACGAAGACCCGCGGCGAATGCCGGGGCACCCAGTAGCTGGTGGTGTGGTTGATCGTGTTGCCCGGAGCGCCGCGCACCCCGAGCAGTTGCGACGCCGGGCGCTCCCACCGGCCGACGCAGGAGATGTTCTGATTGCCGAACCGGTCCAGCTGGCTCGCGCCCATCATCACGTGCCGGGTCCCGGCGGCCACCATCGCGAACACCGCCCGGTACGGCAGCCACCCCTCCGGGCGGCCGTCCCGCAGCAGCGTGGCCTCCCCGTCCGTGACCAGCAGCTCCGGCGCGAACGTGAGCTGCGCCAGACGGGCCCCCAACTGCGGGATCAGCCCCGCGGTGCCGGCCAGCACCGCCCCGTCGCCGCGCCACGCCTCGGCGCACGCCACCACGCACGTCTCCGCCCGTGTCATCCGGCGACCGCCTTCTGGTAGTCGTCCTCGCCGCCGTCCAGGTAGCGGCCGCGGAAGGCGTCCCAGTCGGCGGTCGCGTACTCCCGCTGGAACTCCTCGTCGCGCCCGTAGTCGGGGGCGCAGCTGGTGAAATGGGCCCCGTGCGGGGTCTCCACCACGCCGTCGACCATCGACCGGTTGGTCAGCAGGGTCTGCGGCGGTCCGGTTCCGATCAGGTCGTCGGTGCTCAGCACCCGCTCGCACGAGACGAAACGCCGCTTCGCGGCCAGACAGAAGAGATCGTCGAAGTACGGGTCCGGGCCCAGGTAGCGGCCGTTCCCCCCGCTGTCCGCGCGATTCAGATGTACGAGCGACACGTCCACCGGCACGGCCGGCATCGCGACCAGCTCCGTGGCGTCGGCGTAGGGCGAGCGGACGGTCCGCAGTCCCGGGTTGACCCGCATCACATCGGACCCGAGACCGGCCCTGATCGGCAGGAACGGCAGCCGGTTCGCGGCCGCCAGCAGGCCCCAGTAGAGCATCCCCTCGTCGTACTCGGTCAGCTGAACCGTCCCGGCGCTGCGGGCCCGCCGGAAATGCGGCTCCAGGGGGATGCTGTCCAGCGACACGAACCCGGTGACCACCCGGCGCACACAGCCCGCCGCCACGAGCAGCCCCACATCCGGCCCGCCGTACGTGACGAGCGTCAGGTCCTTGCGCCCGGCCCGGACGAGCGCCCGGACCAGCGCCATCGGCTTGCGCCGCGACCCCCAGCCCCCGATCCCGACCGTCATCCCGTCCCGGATCTCGCCGGCCACCTCGTCGATGGTCATCCGTTTATCCACGGCCGTCCCCTCTGACGAAGGCGTCGCGGGCGCGGTCGCCGGCGCCGTTCAGGTTGAGCTCGAAGGTGAAGCCCTGCTCGAAGCGGTAGGACCGCTTCACGTCGATCGGGTCGATGCCGTTCAGCGACTCCTTCGCCCGGCGGATGACCAGCGGGTCCTTGGCCGCGATCTCCTCCGCCACCCGGCGCGCGGCGCGCCGCAGCCCGGCCGGCGGCACCACCTCCAGCACGGTCCCGAACCGGTGCAGCTGCCACGCGCCGACCGGTCGGCAGGTGTAGACCATCGTGCGCATCAGCTGGTGCGGCACCAGCCGGGCCAGATGGGTGGCCGCGCCGAGCGCGCCCCGGTCCACCTCCGGCAGCCCGAACGTGGCGTCGTCGGCGGCCACCACCAGGTCGGCGTTGCCGGCCAGGCCGACCCCGCCGCCGAGGCAGAACCCGTGCACGGCCGCGATGACCGGCACCGGGCAGTCGTAGACGGCGGCGAACGCGGCCGCGCACCCCCGGTTGGCGGCGAGCAGCGCCTCGTGCCCGGCGGTCCGCTGCATCTCCTTGACGTCGACGCCCGCGCAGAACCCGCGGCCCTCCGCCGCCAGGACGACGGCCCGGGTCCCCGGATCCGCGCCGGCTTCGGTGACCGCCTCGGCGAGACGGTGCCATCCGGCCGCCGGCACCGCGTTGACCGGCGGAAAGTCCAGGACGACCTCGGCGATCGTGCCGCGGTGCAGATCGATCCCCACGAGCCCGAGGCTAACCTAGCGCTTGCTCGGGTGGCTAGCATCGACCGTCATGGACCCCCTCGACTTCACCGGCCGGGTCGTGGTCGTCACCGGCGGCACCCGCGGGCTCGGTGCCGTGACGGCCCACGCCTTCCAGGCGGCCGGCGCCCACGTGCTGGTCTGCGCCCGTACCGCCCCGTCCTCGGCGGGGCCCGGCCGGTATCCGGTGCCCGGTCCACGGCCGGCGTTCTTCCGGGCCGACGTGCGTGATCCGGCGCAGGCGGCGGCCCTGGCCGGAGAGGCGGTGCGGCGGTTCGGGCGGATCGACGTGCTGATCAACAACGCCGGGGGAGCGCCGACCGCGAGCGCCGGCACCGCGTCGCCCCGCCTGCACGCGAAGATCATCGAGCTGAATCTGATCGCTCCGCTGCACGTCTCGCAGGCCGCCAACGCGGTCATGTGCGAGCAGTCGGCCGGTGGCGTCATCCTCATGATCGGCAGCGTCAGCGGGACCCGGCCGTCGCCCGGGACCGCCGCCTACGGCGCCGCCAAGGCCGGCCTGCACCACCTCGCCACCAGCCTGGCCGCGGAGTGGGCGCCGAAGGTGCGCGTGAACAGCCTGGTCGTCGGCCCGGTCGACGACCCGGATCGGCCCGGGCCGGCCGGGCCGGACCGGGAGGTGGCGGAAGCGGGGGCGGCCGCGTCGGTGGCGCGGACCGTGCCGATGGGGCGGGCGGCCTCGGCCGGGGAGGTGGCGAGCGCCTGCCTGCTGCTGGCCTCGCCGCTGGCCGGTTACATCACCGGGGCCGCGCTGGCGGTTCACGGCGGAGGGGAGTGGCCGGCGTATCTGGCGGACCTCCGGGACACGGCGTACCGTGCCCAGAAGTAGAACGCGTTTCAGTTGAGGCCGCGCGAACGGCACACGCGTGGGCCGACGTCCCGCCGGTGGAGGTGCGGCATGGTGCTCTCGATCAAGGCCAAACGCGACGAGGTCGGCCTGGCCGGCGGTGAGCTGCTGATCGACGGGCGCTGGCGCCCCGCCGCCGACGGCCGGACCTGGACCCACCTGCATCCGGCGACCGCCGAGGAGGTGGGCGGGTTCGCCGTCGCCACCCCGGCCGACGTGGACGCCGCCGTGCTGGCCGCGCGCCGGGCGTTCGACGAGGGGCCGTGGCCGCGCACCCGGGCCAAGGAACGGATCCGGGTGCTGCGCCGGATCGCCGACACGATCCGGGAGCACGCCGCCGAGCTGCAGACCCTGGTGGCGCTGGACAACGGGGTGCCGGTCACGTTCGGGGAGACCTACGCCATGTCGGTCGAGTGCGTCGCCGACGTCTTCGAGCACCACGCCGGCTGGGTGGACAAACTGGCCGGCGAGACACTGCCCGGCTACCAGGGCGGCGAGCACCTGGTGCTGACCCTGCGGGAGCCGGTCGGCGTGGTCGCCGCGATCATCCCGTGGAACGGCCCGCTGCTGCTGGCCGCCCAGAAGCTCGCCCCCGCGCTGGCGGCCGGCTGCACGGTGGTGTTGAAGCCGTCCGAGTACGCCACCTTCTCGGCGCTGCGGCTGGCCCGCATCGTGGCGGAGGCCGGCCTGCCGCCGGGCGTGTTCAACGTGGTCACCGGCCCGGGCGAGAGCACCGGCGACGCGCTGATCAACCACCCGCTGATCGACAAGATCACCTTCACCGGCAGCCGGGGTGTCGGCCGCAAGGTGCTGGCCGCCGCCGCGCGCGGCATGAAACGCACCAGCCTGGAGCTGGGCGGCAAGAGCCCGTCGGTGGTCTTCGCGGACGCCGACGTGTACGCGGCCGCCGCCACCACGATGGGCACGGTGACCCTGGGGCTGTCCGGCCAGGCGTGTGTCGCGCACACCCGGGCGCTGGTGCACCGCGACGTCTACGACGACTTCCTGGCCGTCGCCGAGGGCATGGCGGCCCTGGTCAACTACGGTGACCCGTTCCATCCGGAGACGACCGCCTCGCCACTGATCAACGAACGCCAGCTGGCCCGGGTGCTCGGCTACATCGAGAGCGGCCGGGCCGAGGGCGCCCGCCTGGTCTGCGGTGGCGGCCGCCCGGACGGCGAGCTGGCGGCCGGCAACTTCGTGCAGCCGACGGTCTTCGCCGACGTCAGGAACGACGCCACCATCGCCCGGGAGGAGATCTTCGGCCCGGTCCTGGCGGTGGTGCCGTTCACCGACGAGGACGAGGCGCTGCGACTGGCCAACGAGACCACCTACGGCCTGGCCGCCACGGTCTGGACCTCCGACGTGAAGCGGGCGATGCGCCTGACCCGCGCGATCCGGGCCGGCACCGTGGGCATCAACGGCTATCAGCTGGAGCCGCACGTGGCGTTCGGCGGCTTCGGCCAGTCCGGGCTGGGCCGCGAGGGCGGCCGTACGTCGATCGAGGCCTACACCGAGCTGAAGACGGTCCTCATCCCGACCACCGACGAGATGATGTAGGGTCGCCTTCCTAGACGGATGTCGTCTAGGAAAGGGGTCCGGCGATGAACGCACAACAGGCCGCCTGGCGGGCGCGGACGCTGCCGCCGGTGGAGAGACTTCCCGGTGGCCTGGTGTCCGTTCCGGTGCCGATCCCGGACAACCCCTTGCGTTACACGCTGTCCTACCTGATCCCCGGCGACGACGGCCTGGTCGTGGTCGACCCCGGGTGGGACAGCGACACCGGCTGGCAGGCGCTCACCGCCGGGCTCGCCGAGGCCGGGGCGACGGCCGCCGACGTCACCGGCGTGGTCCTCACCCACGTGCACCCCGACCACCACGGTCTCACCGCCCGGCTCCGGGACGCCTCCGGCGCCTGGGTGGCCATGCACCCGGCCGAACGCGACCAGCTGCGCCGCGACCGGGACACCGAGCCGAGCCGGGCGCTCGGCGACTGGCTGCGCACCCTGCACGTTCCGGAGACCGAGATCGGGCGGCTGCTCGGCGCGTTCGGCAAGGCCGTCGACCTGCACTTCGCCCCGCTCGCCGACGCCGACGTGATGCTCGGCGACGGCGACCTCGTCCCACTGGCGGGCCGCCGGCTGCGGGCCGTCTGGACGCCCGGGCACACCCCCGGCCACCTGTGCCTGCTGGAGCCGGACGCGCGAGTGCTGCTCACCGGCGACCACGTGCTGCCCCGGATCAGCCCCAACATCGGCCTCCAGCTCTCCGGCGCGGACCCGCTCGGCCGCTACCTGGAGTCGCTGGAGAAGGTCTGCGCCTACGACGAGTGCGAGGCGCTGCCCGGCCACGAGTACCGGTTCCACGGCATCGCGGCCCGCGCCGCCGAACTCCACGCACACCACCGCGACCGCTGCCGGGAGATCGTCGCGGTCGTCGGCTCACTCGGCGAGGCGACCGTCTGGGAGGTGGCGTCCCGGCTCACCTGGTCCCGCCCGTGGACCGAGATCGGCCCGATGCTGGTCGGCGCGGTCGCCGAGACGGCCGCCCACATCGAGCTGCTGGTCCGCGCCGGAGAACTGGCCCGGCCCGGCGGCGGCCCCCGGCTGACCCTCGGGGCCCTCTGCGCCCGCTAACCGGGCGGGGTCACCGAGGAGAGCACGAAGTCGACGAGCTCCTCGGCGTACCGGTCGGCGCCCGCCGCCACCTGCGCGCGCAAGCCGGCCGGGGTGGCCAGGGCATGGTTGAGCGCCCCGCCGCTGATGCAGTCGAGCAGCAGCGTCACGCTGGTGTCCCGGCCGAGCTGGCCGCGGTCGATGCCGCGCAGCACGATGGCCCGCGCCGCGGCCGCCTGCGAACGCAGAAACCGGTCCAGGTGCTCACGCCCGGCCGGGATGCCGCCCGCTTCCACGGTGAGCCGCAGCACCGCCCCGCCGTCCTCGCCCAGGAAGGTGGCCAGCACCTGCCGGGCCAGCGCCACCAGGTCGTCGCGGACCGAGCCGGTGTCGATGTCCTTCACCCCGCCCAGCCGGGTGGCCAGGGTGGCCGCGAACAGCGCCTCCTTGTTGGGCCAGCGCAGATAGATCGACGCCTTGCCGACACCGGCCTTGCGGGCGACCGCGTCCACCGAGAACCCGGCCCAGCCGTCGGCGCCGTACACCCGCGCGGCGGCCAGGGTGATCCGCTCGTCCACCCCGGGATCGCGCGGACGCCCCGCCGGCACCCCAGCCGTCATCAGCCCTCCCGCCCCCGGACCGGAACCGGCGGTCAGTCTAGGTCCTGCCGTCACGCTCGCGCGTGATCGGCGAGGCCGGGCCCGGGGTCAGCAGAGCAGCTTGCGGTGGTCCCAGCTGGCGACGCGGGCCGGGTCGACCACGTAGGCGACCCGCTTGCGGGCCGCGTGGGCGACGTACGCGTCGAGCGCGTCCCGCGGCACGTCCGGCATCCGGGCCGCGATCAGCCGGCCCACCGCGGTCACCCCGGCCAGGTCGTCGATGCGCCGCACCGTGCCGGTGATCTGCGCCCCGCGCAGCTCGAAATAGTCCTCGCCGTCCTCGACGAGACAGGCCAGCCGCGGATCACGGGCCAGGTTGCGCGCCTTCTGCGAGGCCCGGTAGGTCCAGAACGCGACCCGGCCTCCGGCCAGCCCGAAGAACATGGTGACCAGGTGCGGGGTCCCGTCCGGGTTGATCGTCGCGATCTGCGCCTTCCGGGCGTACGCCAGAAGCGCCCCCACCTCGTCCTCGGTCATCGAGACCGTCACCCGCTGCTTCACGGCGTCTCCCCGAAGGTCGTCGCCGCCAGCGGCAGCGTCTGTTCGCAGACGAACCCGGGCCGGGGCGGATCCTCGGTGAACAGCGGGCCGAGGGCGGCGTCCAGTTCGGTGGGCGTCCACGTGCCGGTCGCCGCGTGGAAGACGGCCCGTACCGTCGGCGGCCCGAGCAACGCCACCACGTCGCCGTGCGCCACGAACACCTCGCCGGTGATCCGCGCCCCGGCCGGGCCGGACAGGTACACGACCAGGGGCGCGACCCGTTCCGGCGCCATCGGGTCGGCGCCGCCGGGCGCCGGGCCCATCAGGTCGCCGGTCATCGCGGTGCGGGCCCGGGGGCAGATGGCGTTCACCCGTACCCCGTGTCTGGCGCAACCTCGAGCGGTCGCCAGGGTGAGAGAGACGATGCCGCCCTTGGCCGCCGCGTAGTTGGCCTGTCCCGCCGAGCCGAGCAGGAATGCCTCGGAGGCGGTGTTGACGATCCGGGCGTCGACCGGGCCGCCTTCGGCCTTGCTGCGGTCGCGCCACCAGGCGGTCGCGAAGCGGGTCGTCACGAAGTGGCCGCGCAGGTGCACCCGGACGACCGTGTCCCACTCCTGCTCGGTCATCGAGAAGATCATCCGGTCGCGGAGCACGCCCGCGTTGTTGACCAGCACGTCCAGACGGCCGAAACCGTCGACCGCGGTCTTGACCAGGGCTTCGCCGGTGGACCGGTCGGCCACGTCGCCGGGGACCGCGACGGCCGTGCCGCCGGCCTGCCGGATCCGTTCGACGACCTCGTCGAGTGCGGGGCCGGGCAGGTCGTTGAGGACCATCCGGGCGCCCGCGGCGGCCAGGGCCTCCGCCTCGGCGGCGCCCAGCCCCTGCCCGGCGCCGGTCACCACGGCGACCCGCCCGTCCAGCAGCGGGCTCGCGACCGGCTCGGTCTGTGGCGGTGTGCCCGGCATGTCAGTAGCCCGGCCCGCTGAGCAGGCCACCGTCGGCGAGGAACTCGGCGCCGGTGGTGTAGGACGCCTCGTCCGAGGCCAGGAACGCGACCAGCCGGGAGATCTCCACCGGTTCGGCGAACCGGGCGATCGGCAGCGACTTGAGGAACGCGCCCGGATCGACGCCGGTCATGGTCTGCGCGGCGGCCAGCGCCATCGACGTCATGACCCCGCCCGGATGCACCGAGTTGACCCGGATGCCCACCGGCCCCAGTTCCTGCGCCGCCGACCGGGTGAGGCCGCGGACCCCGAACTTGCTGGCGCTGTACGCCGACAGCCCGGCCGCCCCGGCGAAGCCCTCGATCGACGAGATGTTGACGATCGAGCCGCCACCGGACGCGGTCATCGGCGGGACCACCGCCCGGATGCCGAGCCACGTGCCGACCAGGTTGACCTCGACGACCTGCCGGAACTCGGCCGGGTCCATCTCGGCGACCGGCGCGTGCCGCAGGATGCCCGCGTTGTTGACCAGCACGTCGATCCGCCCGAACGCGCCGATCGTCGCGCCGACCGCGGCGGCCCAGTCGTCCTCGCTGGTGACGTCGTGGTGCACGAAGCGGCACCGCATCACCCCGATCCCGTCGGCGACGGCGTGCCCCCTGTCGTCGAGCACGTCGCCGATCATCACCCGGGCCCCCTCGGCGGCGAAGTGCCGGGCGTGTGCCTTGCCCATGCCCCGCGCCCCGCCGGTGATCAGAGCCACCTTGCCGTCCAGCCGCCCCATCGCGCCTCCCGGGACCCCGGTCCGGCCCTGACAGCCGGCCGCACCCTAACCAAGCGATTGCTTGGGAGGCTACGCCGCTTTGATGCCGTCGAAAAGGAGCCGCAGCAGCCCGTCCACGATCTCGTCGGTGGTCCAGCTCTTCGACGGCGCCCACGAGGTGGGGATCCAGAGGATGTCGCGGAGCAGCCGGTACGTCAGCCGCGCGTCCAGGTCGGCCCGGAACACGCCGTCCGCCTTGCCGCGTTCGAGCAGGTCGATCCAGGTCTGCTCGATCTCCTTCATGGCGGTTCGCAGATACCCGAACCGGGGCTGGCCGCTGAAGTAGTGCCAGTCGTTCTGGAGCATGGTGAGCGCGGCCCGGTGCCGGCTCAGGGTGGCGGTGCTGGACCGGACGATCCGCTCGACGGCCCCGCGCGGATCGTCCCCGGCCTCGGCCACCGCGGCCCGGTAACCGGCGAGCACGTCGTCGAGGAACCCGCTGAGGATCTCGTCGCCGATCGACTCCTTGGAGTCGAAGTGGTGGTAGAGGCTGCCGGACAGGATGCCCGCGGCGTCCGCGATCTGGCGCACGGTGGTGGCCCGGAACCCCTGCTCGGCGAAGAGGTCGCCGGCCAGCCGGACCAGGTGCGTGCGCCGCTCGGACGGCGTCTTCGAGGTGGTCACCGGCCCATTATGGGTGCCGACCGGGCGCTTGCTTGGTACACCCCATCCGGTTAGCGTAGAACGCGTTCTAATTTTCGAGGGGGTGCCGGGATGCGCGCGGCGGTTCTGCACACGATCGGGGACGAGAAGCTCGACATCCGCGACGACGTGGCCGTCCTCGGCCCCGGCCCGGGTGAGGTGCGCCTGCGGGTGCGCGCGTCAGGCGTCTGCCACTCCGACCTGTCGGCGGTGCGCGGCGTCCTGCCCCAGCCGGTCCCGGCGGTGCTCGGCCACGAGGCGGCCGGCGACGTGCTGGAGGTCGGCGACGGCATCGGGGACCTGGCGCCCGGCGACCGGATCGCCGTCAACTGGCTGCCCGCCTGCGGAGTCTGCACACACTGCCGGCGCGCGGAGCCGTACCTCTGCATGACGCACGTGATGGCCGGCTACGTGATGCCCCGGTTCACCGCCGGAGACCTGCCGATCTACGGGATGGCCGGGTGCGGGGCGTTCGCCGAGGAGATGGTCGTCCCCCGGGCCGGCGCCGTGAAGATCGGCGACGACGTCCCGTACGAGGTGGCCGCCCTGGTCGGCTGCGGTGTCACGACCGGCGTGGGCGCGGTGGTCAACACGGCTCAGGTACGGCCCGGGGACAGCGTCGTGGTGATCGGCTGCGGCGGAGTGGGCATCGCCGCGATCCAGGGCGCCCGGCTCGCCGGCGCGGCGCTGATCGTCGCGGTGGACACCGTCCCCGCCCGGCACGAGGCGGCCCGCCGGTTCGGCGCCACCCACACGGCCGGCCCGGACGAGCTGAGCGACCTGCAGACGGCGGTGGCGCCGGAGGGCTTCGACCACGCGTTCGACGTCGTCGCCGTACCCGAGACGCTCCGGACCGCGTGGACCGCCTGCCGGCGCGGCGGCAGCGTGATCGTGGTGGGCGCGGGCCGCGCCGAGGACCAGGTCGCGTTCAGCCCGTTCGAGTTGCTCTTCGAGGGCAAGCGGATCCTGCCGTCGCTGTACGGCTCCGCCGAACCGCATCGCGACTTCCCCCGCCTGCTGTCGCTGTGGCGGGCCGGCCGCCTGGACATCGAGGGCATGATCAGCCGGCGGCTGCGGCTGGACCAGGTCGGCGACGCGCTGGCCGCACTGGGCAGCGGCGACGTGATCCGCCAAGTGATCGTGCACGACTGACCATGCGCCTGGGGATCCAGCTCGGCTACAGCGGCGAGGACTTCGCGGCCGACGCCGACGAGGTCGTCGAGTACGAACAGGCCGGCGCCGAACTGGTCGTGGTGCCGGAGGCCTACAGTTTCGACGCGGTCAGCCGGCTGGGCTTCCTGGCCGCCCGCACCCGCCGGATCCGGTTGGCGTCCGGGGTGATGCAGCTCTACACCCGCACGCCGACGCTGACCGCGATGACCGCGGCCGGCATCGACCACGTCTCCGGCGGCCGGTTCAGTCTGGGGCTGGGCGCGTCCGGGCCGCAGGTGATCGAAGGCTTCCACGGGGTCCGCTACGACGCGCCGGTGGCCCGGACCAGGGAGGTCGTGGAGATCTGCCGCCGGGTGTGGCGCCGCGAGACGCTCACCTTCGACGGCGACCACTACCGGATCCCGCTGCCGGGGGAGTACGCCAAGCCGCTCAAGCTGATCAACCACCCGGTCCGGCCGCGGATCCCGGTCCTGCTGGCCGCCATGGGCCCGCGCAACGTGGCCCTGGCCGCCGAGATCGCCGAAGGCTGGCAGGCGCTGTGGCTCGACCCGCGCGCCGCCGGCCGGGTCTTCGGCGACGCGCTGGCCGACGGCCGGTCCCGCCGCGATCCCGCGCTGGGCCCGCTGGACGTCAGCGTCCCCGTGCCGTTCTCGCTGCGCGAACGGAGCCTGGACCGGCATCGCGCCCAGCTCGCCCTCTACCTGGGCGGGATGGGCGCGCGCGGCCGCAACTTCTCCAACGACCTGGTCCGCCGGTACGGGTACGCCGAGGAGGCCACCCGCATCCAGGAGCTCTTCCTGAGCGGCCGCCGTGCCGAGGCGGTCGCCGCCGTCCCGGACGACCTGGTGGCGGCCACCTGCCTGGTCGGCCCGCCGGACGAGATCCGCCGCCGGCTCGACGCGCTGGCCGGGGCGGGCGTCACCACCCTGCTGGTGTCCCCCCTGGCCGAGACCCGCGCCGAACGGGTCAAGGAGGTGCGGGAACTCTCGGCACTGATGTCCCTGCGTTAGGGCCGCGCCCGCGCTGCTCAGGACGGGAAGGCGACGACCACCTTCGCCCGGGCGTGCTCGACGATCAGATAGCGGAGCGCCTCCGCCGTCCGCTCGAACGGGTACACCCGGTCGATCACCGGCACGATCGTCTTCTCCTCGGCCATCTCCCGCAGCGACGCCAGCATCGCCGTGCCGGTCCGCGCGGTCAGCTGCAACACCCGCCGGCGGCCCAGCCGGCCCACCGTCTGCCCGGCGATCGTCAACCCGACCGGCCCGATCAGGAACGGCCTTCGGGTACGCGCGTTGCCGCCTCCGCCGAGCACCAGCGTCCCGTCCGGGGTCACCGCCCGGCGCAGCGCCCGCAGCGGACGGCTCGCGGCCAGGTCCAGCACCACGTCGTACCGCACTCCGGACCGGGTGAAGTCGGTCGTCGTGTAGTCGATCGTCTCCGCGCCCAGCGAGCGGACCAGTTCGGTGTTGCGGCCGCTGCACACACCGGTCACCTCCGCGCCGTACGCCCGCGCCAGCTGCACCGCGAACGTGCCCACCCCACCGGACGCCCCGTTGATCAGCATCCGCTGCCCGGGCCGCGCCGCCGCCAGGTCGCGCACGCCGGTGACCGCCGTACCGGCCGCCATCGGCAGGGTGGCCGCCTCCTCGAAACTCAGATTCGGCGGCTTGGGCTGCGCCAGGGACTCCGGCACACACACGAACTCGGCGAACCCGCCGTCCGTCGCGCGCACGTCGCCGAACACCTCGTCGCCCGGCGCGAACCGGGTCACCGCCCGGCCGACCGCCGACACCACCCCGGCCACGTCACTGCCGCGGACCGGCGAACGCGGGCCGCGCCGGCCGAAGTCCGGCGCCATCAGCCGGGCCACGTACGGGTCGCCACGCATGATGTGCCAGTCCCGCGCGTTCACCGACGCGGCGCGTACCCGTACCAGAATCTCGTCGTCGCCCGGAACCGGCGCCGCCACCTCGGCCATCCGCGGGGTCTCGCCGTACCGGTCCTGCACCATCGCCCTCATACCCGTCGATGGTGGCTGCCGGCGGCGGCGTAATCATCGGTCCGCGGTACGTCCCCGGAGCCGTACTAAAGTGTGATCCGTTTCGTCTCGTACGCCCAGATCGCCACCTCTACCCGGTTTCGTGCCCCGAGTTTGTTCATCAGGCTCGTCACGTGCGTCTTCACCGTGCTCAACGTGATGTACAGCTCGGCGGCGACCTCCGCGTTCGTCCGCCCCCGGGCCACCAGCGCCAGCACCTGCTCCTCCCGCTCGGTCAGCGGATCCACCGGCTGGCGCGGCGCCGTCGCCGGAGCCGTCCCGGCGAACGCCTTCAGCAGCCGGGTGGTGATGTTCGGCGCGATCAGCGCGTCCCCGGCCGCGGCGGCCCGCACCGCCTGCCCCAGCAGCGCCGTCCCGGCGTCCTTCAGCAGGAAGCCGCGGGCGCCCGCGCGCAGCGCCGCGTACACGTACTCGTCCAGGTCGAACGTCGTGATCACCACGACCGCCAGCGGATCCGCCACCGCCGGGCCGGCCAGCAACCGGGTCGCCTCGATACCGTCGATACCGGGCATCCGGATGTCCAGCAGGCACACGTCCGGCCGCAGCCGCCGGGCCAGCTCCACCGCCTGCCGCCCGTCCGCGGCCTCACCGACCACCTCGATGTCCGGCTGCGTGTTCAGCATGATCGCCAGCCCGGTGCGGACGATCTCCTGATCGTCCGCGACCACCACCCGAACGCTCACGCGGCCACTCTCGGCAGGGTCGCGCTGACCGACCAGCCACGATCCGGGGCCGGCCCCGCCTGGCACGTCCCACCCAGCAGACCGGCCCGCTCCATCATGCCGCTCACCCCGTACCCCGGGGAAAGCGCACCGTGCTCGCCGTCGTCGCTCACCTCGAGCCGCACGGACGTCTCGTCCGCCGTCACCCGCACCTCGATCCGGGTGGCGTTGCGGGCATGCCGCCGCGCGTTCGTCACCGACTCCTGCGTGAGCCGGAACAGCGTCGCGGCGACCGCCGGCGACAAATCGTCGACATCGCCGTCCAACCGCACCTCCACCGGCGGGCCCGCCGTCGACGGCCCGGCCAGCGCCCGCACGTCACCGATGCCCGGCTCGCGCAGCACCCGCACCATCGACCGCATCGACGTCAGCGCCTTCGACGCCTCCGACTCGATCAGCCGCAGCGCCGCCACCGCCGACGCCGGATCACTCTCCGCCGTCGCCAGCCCGGCCTGCGCCCGGATCGCCATGGCCGACACATGATGCGCCACCGTGTCGTGAAGATCCCGGGCCAGGCGCTCCCGCTCCAGCATCCGCACGTGCTGCCGCTCCCGCAGCCGCGCCCGCGCCCGGAACCGCATCGCCAGCCCCAGCGCCCCGATCCCGAACAGGACGACCAGCCCGGCGATCACCTCACTCCCGGCGATCTGCGCGAAGCCCCAGGCCAGCCCCAGCTTCCCGGCGAGGATCACCGACCCGGCCACGATCTCCCGCCCGGAACCCCAGCGGAACAGCGCGTAGGGCAGCGTCAGCAGGGCCGCCGCCGTGGTCAGCACGGCCGGCTCGCCGGTCACGAACGGCTGGACCGCACACAGCCCGAACCCGATCGCCACCATCGCCAGCGGCCGCGTCCGCCGCCACAGCAGCGTCGGCAGCACCGCGACCGCGAACAGCGCGCTCACCGGCGCCGACCGGGCCACCGCCTCGACGAGCACGGCCGGCACCGAGACCGCGAGCAGAGCCCAGTCGCGCCACACCCGCTCCGGGGGCGGCGGAGTCGCCCGGGGCTCGTTCCACCCGGCCGGCAGCACCTCACGCATCCCCCGATGGTATGGCCGCCGTCCATATAGTGAAGCCGTGCCGCAGTCACTGAGCTATCTCGACGCCGTCAAACTGCTCGGCGGCTCCGGGCCGCTCATGAAGGTCGCCGACAACGTCCTCGGCGGAGTGCTCGGCGTGGCGACGGCCGGCGGCAGCGAGGCGGCCGTCAGCCTCTTCGACGCCAAGACCGAGGCGGTCCGGCTCGGCCACCTCGTCACCGGCAAGATCACCGACATCGTACGAGGCCAGGCGCGCTTCTCCCGCAGTGAGCGCCTGCAGGCGGCCCACGCGGTCCTGGTCGTCACCTCGTTCTTCACCGCCCTCGACGACACCCTCGGCGCCGCCGGCCTGCGGAATCCCGGCTTCACCCGCGACGACCAGCTCCTGCTCGTCGCCACGTCCCAGGAGCGAGGATCGTGGCAGGCCCGGCTCCTCGCCGCACCGATCCCGGCGCCCCGGCCCGAATACACCTACGACCTGCTCCTCGAGTCGCTGCACGGCTATTACGAGTCGCTCTCCACGATCCTGCTCGAGCACCTACCCGGCCTCGCGGTCTGGGACTCCGCCGACGACCGTGCCCGCCGCGCCGTCCGGACCCTGCTGACCGGCACGCTTCCCGGTCTCGCCTCGGCCCGGTACGAGGAGTCGGTGCGGCAACTGTCGCTGGAGACCCCCGAGTTCGCGATCTGGCTGTCCCGGATCGAGTCCCGCGCCCACTCCCGCGGTTTGGAGGCCCTGGAGGCCGCCCTGCTCCGGGCCACGTCGAACCGGGCGCCCGCCCGCCAGCGCGCCGGCCTCGCCGCCGTCTACCGGGCCGTACTCGACGAGCCGATCCTCGGCGGCGACGCGGGCGACCTGATCATTCCCAGTCTCGGAACGGCCTACCTCGACCCCCGTTTCCGGGTGAAGGCCGCCGGAGCGGGCGCGCAGGCCGCCGACGAGGACTGGTGGGCCGACGCGCCGGTCCGGGACGACTTCGACACCTTCCTGGCCACGTACCTGACCACGACGCAGGCCACCGAGGCCCCGATGCTGCTGCTCGGCCAGCCCGGCGCCGGGAAGTCGTCGCTCACCCGGGTGCTCGCCGCCCGCCTGCCCGCCGCCGACTACCTCGTCGTCCGGGTCGCGCTCCGCGAGGTCCGCGCCGAAGCCGAGATCCAGGACCAGATCGAACAGGCGCTGCGCGGGACCGTCGGCGAGACCGTCTCCTGGGCCGACCTGGCCCGCGACGCCGACGCGGCGCTGCCGGTCATCCTGCTCGACGGCTTCGACGAGCTGTTGCAGGCGACCGGGCTGCACCAGTCCGACTACCTGACCCGGGTGGCCGCCTTCCAGCAGCGCGAGGCCCGGCTCGGCCGCCCGGTCGCCGTCGTGGTCACCAGCCGGGTCGCGGTCGCCGACCGGGCCCGGATGCCCGCCGGGGGCCTCGCCGCCCGCCTGGAGCCGTTCGGCGTGTCCCAGGTGGACCGCTGGCTCACCACCTGGAACGACCTCAACGCCGGCTACTGGGCGAAGACCGGGCGACGGCCACTCGGCCGCGACGTCGTGCTCCGCTTCCCGGACCTCGCCACCCAGCCGTTGCTGCTGCTCATGCTGGCCCTCTACGACGCCACCGCCAACGCGCTGCAGGACGCCACCGACTTCGACACCGGCCTGCTCTACGAACAGTTGCTGCACGACTTCGCGGCCCGGGAGGTGCGCCGCGTCCACGACGGCCGGCCGGACGCCGAACTGCCGGGACTCGTCGAGGAGGAGCTGCTGCGGCTGTCGGTGGTGGCGTTCGCGATGTTCCACCGGCTCCGGCTGTGGGTCACCACCGGCGAACTGGACTCCGACCTCGCCGGGCTCGGCCTCCAGCCGTCACGATCCGGGACGGCCGCGGACTTCCGCAGCCCGATCTCCGCCGGTCAGGAGATGGTCGGCCGGTTCTTCTTCATCCAGCGGGCGCAGGCCCGTCAAGACGATCAAACCCGTCAGACGTACGAGTTCCTGCACGCGACCTTCGGCGAATACCTGGTGGCCCGGCTCACGGTGCACGCGGTGCGGGAGGCGGCCGCCCTGTCCAAGGCCCGCTCGATCCGCCTCGGACGCCGGCCGGACGAGGACGACGACCTGCTCCAGTCGCTGCTCGGCTACACGCCGCTCTGCGCGCGCAACACGGTCCTGCCGTTCGTCCGGAACCTGCTGGCCCGATCCGGCCCCGACGAGCTGTACGAGTGGGTGGTCGACCGGCTCCGGACCGCCGTCACGCGCCCCACCTGGAGACCCCGGTCGTACCAGCCGATCGAGAAGCGCGTCGACTACTGGATGTCCACCTACTCGTTCAACCTGCTCCTGATCGCTCTCGCCTGCGGGAAGCCGGTCCGGGCGTCCCAGCTCTACCAGCACGCCGACGACCCGGCCGGCTGGCTCCGCGACATGGCCCTGCAGTGGCGGGCCGCGGTGCCCGGCGGCATGTTCCTCGATGCGCTCGGCGACGTGGACGTCACCCGGGAATGGATCCCGGACGGCCGTCGTGACCACGTCCTGCGATATGGGGGAACCATGGATGCCGGGCCTCTCGATCCCTACTGGGCGTGGAGTCTCGGGTCCACCCGGTCGAAAGCCGACTACATCGACAACCTCGAACAGTTCCCGATGGCATATGCGTTCACCTCGATGGATCTGTGCAACGCCTTCGCTGACGATGCCGTCAGGCATGCCGTGGATGCGGTTCGGGAGTTCCTTCCCCAGTCGGCTCTGGTCACCCTTGTCGAGCACGAGCCCGGCCATGCCGCATCGGTGGCGCACACCCTGACAAAGCTGTCGATGAGCTCCGGTGCGCCGACCTCCAGGGGGAACCTGGTGGAGGCCTACGATCGCGCCTGGACAGCGATCGTCCGGGCGAGGTTCTTGCGCGGCTCTCTCTCGGCGCGCCCGGTGGAGCTGTTTGTCCGGTCACTCGCAGGCGATGCGGGACGCATGCCCTCCGCCGACGTCCTGCGGCTGATCCAGCGCCTCGTCTTCGACGAACGACTCACCGGCGATGTCGGTGCCCTGGTGCTGAGTTGTCTCGCCCTCGGCCGCGGGCTGCCCTCGGAGCGGTATGACCGGTTCGCCGCCCAGTTGGCGGAGGCGCTGGAACCCGAGGGATTCTCCGCCGACGCGTGCCTGTACCTGCTCGGTGTGCTGCCGGTCGCCGCCTCCTGGCAGCTGACCGGCCCGCTTCTGCGGTTGGAGGAGCGCCTGCGCCGGCCGGACGTGACCGAGCGTCTCGCTTCCGACCCGGACTTCGCGGCCCGGCTCATGGCGGCACGCACCCGCTTCGAGGGCTATCAGGACGCCGCGGACTGACCCGCGCCGACGCCGAGCGTCTCGACGCCGTGCCGGCCGCGGACTGACCCGCGCTGACGCCGAGCGTCTCGACGCCGCGCCGGCCGCGGAGTGACCGGCGCCGACGCCGAGCGTCTCGACGCCGTGCCGGCCGCGGAGTGACCGGCGCCGACGCCGAGCGTCTCGACGCCGTGCCGGCCGCGGAGTGACCGGCGCCGACGCCGAGCGTCTCGACGCCGTGCCGGCCGCGGAGTGACCGGCGCCGAGCGCCTCGACGCCGCGCTGGCCGCGGGCGGTCTGCCGGGGAGTGTCCTCACCCTGGTCGTGGCCGCCGCCGACGGGCTGAGCCGCACCGTGCTGTGGGCCGGTGCGGTGAACGCTCCGGCCGACCGCCTGCCGCGCCTCACCCGTGGCCGGCCCTCGCGGAAAACCGGTGTGTTGAGTTCGGGCGCGAATAGCGCCCGAACTCAACACACCGGGGTTCTCTCAGCGGGGGTCGATCGTCAGGGTGACCGTGCCGGCGCCGGGGACCCGCTGCGCCTTCGGCACCGCCTTGTGGACCTTCGACGTGGTCGCCTTCAGCGTGTCCAGGACGGCGGTGTAGGAGCGGGCGCCGACCGGTTGGTACCGCTGGTGGATCTCCCGCAGGCACTCGCCGGTGACCAGCATGACCGCCGGACCGGCCGTCTTCAGCGCGGCGAGCACGTCCTCGTCGGACCCGGCGACGTAACGGCTGCGCTCCAGCACGCAGGAGCTGAACCGGAACACGTCGGCCACACCGCGCCCGGCGCCGGACAGCCCGGTCCGCTGCAGCAGCGAGCGGACCGCCGGGTCGTCCTCCCGGCCCTCGGCCAGCGCGTCGCGTGCCGTCACCCCGAACTCCTGGTACGCCTGTGACAGGGCCTCGGCGGTTTCGGCACGGAGCACCCGGCCGGTGGGCAGCAGCAGATCCAGGTGGCGCAGGCCCGAGTCGAGGGCGATCACCGACCAGTCGAGCCGTCCGGACAGGGTCACCGGGTCCTTGCGGCCGGGCGTCAACTCCAGGGTGACGACCCGGCCGGCGCCCACCCCGACCGAACCGTCCAGGTACGTCAGCATCGTGTCCCGCACCCCGTCGAGGGCCCCCGGCGAGCCTGCCGGGTCGTCGGTGGCCGGAACCGGGCGGACCGAACCGTCGTCCGGCAGGTCCAGCACCATCGGGAAGGGGAACCGGTTGCGGACCTTGATCCGTTGCGACCCGGTGCCGGCGAGCACGCAGGCGTCGACCCGCCCGGCCGGCACCGAAACGTTACGGACAGTCACGTTGGTGGCTCTGGGGTCGCACGTCAGGGCCTGCGGGGGGCCGGCCAGGGGTTCGAGGGCCCGCTCCAGCGACGCCGCGGCACCGGCCCGCGCGTACCCCCAGAAGGTCGGGGCCGTGCCGGGTTCGACCGGCAGCACCGTGCCCGAGCCGGTCCGGATGGTGTCGCCGGTGGCCGCCGTGGTGACCCGCCAGGTGCCCAGTGCGAAACCGTCGAACAGAACCGTGTCGGCGGTCACCGCCCGCTCGACTGCGTCGTTGGTGGTGCCGGTCAGCGGCAGCCAGCCGCCCAGCTCACCGGACCAGGCGAAGACGTCGAGCATCTCCGGCCGCACCCCGGCGGGCAGGTCACCGTAGCCGAGGGTGATCCGCGCCCTGGTCAGGCCGCCGCTCTCGAAGGAGACGTCGACCATGTCGCCGACCGGGACGATGCCGGCCGGAAAGGGCCGGTCGTCCGGCAGCGGCTCGGTGCTGAACCGGACCCGGGTCTCGCCCTGCGCGGCGCCCGGCTGAGTGCTGAGCCGGACCGCTCCGTTCAATGCGGACAGCCCGTCGCCCTCGGGGTCGATCAGTTGTGATCCCGGGACGCCGATCGGACCACAGGCCGCCAGAGCTGCTCCGAGCGCGGCCAGCACAGCGCCGGCCGGCAGCCGCCGTGCGAGTTTCATGCTGCCCTCCCGGCGGAGGAGGATAACCGGCGTACGTGAACTCCGGTCACCGACCGCAACGTGTCCACAGTCGCACCGCCGAGGCGGCCGCCCTCGCATCGTACCGGCGCGGCAACAGCCGGGCGGTCCCCGGCGGAGTGGAAGCCGTCGATCGCGGTACCGCTGTTCGCCGGCGCGTCTCCCGGGATCGCGGCGGGCCGTGTCCTTCACTCCGTGGGTCCGGCGGAACTCGGCACACGGTGACCGGTTTCGGGGCATTCGTGGCGGGTCTGGTGGCCCTCGCCGAGCGTGGGGCCACTGTCGGGTGATATGAACCATCGGTGCGATCACCCTGGCGGCACCCGGCCCGCGTCGTGCCGTTCGCGTTCCTCGCCCTGATCATCGTCGGCACCGGCCTGATGATGCTGCCGGCGGCCCGCGCCGAGCCCGGGCACGCGCCGTTCGTCACCGCGCTGTTCACCGCGGCGTCCGCGGTCTGCGTCACCGGCCTGGCCGTCGTCGACACCCCGACCTACTGGTCCACCTTCGGCCACGTGCTGCTGACCGTGCTGTCGCAGATCGGCGGCTTCGGGATCATGACGCTGGCCACGCTGCTCAGCATGCTCGTCTCGCGGCGGCTCGGTCTGCGCGGCCGGCTGCTGGCACAGGCCGAGAGTGCGGGCCTCACCGGCGCGAACCTGGTCGGCCTGCTGCGCCGGGTGGCGCTGGTGATGCTGGTCGCGGAGAGTTCCATCGCCGTCGTGCTCACCCTGCGTTTCTGGCTGGGGTACGACTACACGTTCGGCCGTGCGGTGTGGGAGGCGGTGTTCCACGCGGTCCAGGCGTTCAACAACGCCGGCTTCGCCCTCTACTCGGACAGCCTCGTCGGTTTCGTCACCGACCCGTGGATCTGCGTCACCCTGTCGCTGGGCGTGATGGCGGGTTCGATCGGTTTTCCGGTCCTGTTCGAACTCGCGCGCGAGTGGCGTACCCCCGGGTGCTGGTCGACCCACACCTGGCTGACGGTGACCGGCAGCCTGCTCTTCTCGGTCGTCGGTTTCCTGGTCTTCCTGATCTTCGAGTGGCGCAACCCGGGCACGCTCGGCCCGCTGGGCACCGGCGGCAAGATGCTGTCCGCCTTCACCCAGGACGTGATGACCCGCTCCGGCGGCTTCAACAGCGTCGACCTGGGACGGATGAACAGCGAGACGATCGCGGTCACCAACGGGCTCATGTTCATCGGCGGCGGCAGCGCCAGCACCGCCGGCGGCATCAAGATCACTACGTTTCTGCTGCTGGGCTACGTGATCTGGGCGGAGATCCGCGGCGAACCGGACGTGGTGATCCGCAAACGGCGGATCGCCGAGGAGACCCAGCGGCAGGCCGTCACCGTCGCCCTGCTGGGCGTCGTGCTGGTCGCGACCGGTACCGTGATTCTGGACGCGCTCACCGAGGACGTGCCGTTCGACCGGGCGCTGTTCGAGGTCACGTCGGCGTTCGCGACGGTCGGGCTGAGCACCGGCATCACCGGCAGCCTGCCGCCCTCGGCCCAGGTCGTGCTCGTCATCCTGATGTATGTCGGCCGGGTCGGCACCATCGCGGTCGGCACCGCGATCGCGCTGAACACCCGCCGCCGGCTCTACCGCTATCCGGAGGAGAGACCACTCGTTGGCTGAGGAGAAACTGCCCAAGGGCGGCCACGTCGCGGTGATCGGCCTCGGCCGGTTCGGCGGCTCGGTCGCGGAGTCCCTGCTCGAGCTGGGCTACGAGGTGCTCGGCGTCGACGCCGACCCGCGCATCGTCCAGGACTGGTCGGACCGGCTCACCCAGGTGGCCGAGGCCGACTCCACCGACGAGGACGCGTTGCGCCAGCTCGGCGTGCACGAGTTCGAGCGGGCCGTCGTCGGCATCGGCACCAACCTGGAGACCAGCGTCCTCACCGTGCTCACCCTCACCGAGATCGGTGTGCCGGAGATCTGGGCGAAGGCCACCAGCGTCAAACACGGCAAGATCCTGTCCTCGGTCGGCGCCGACCACGTCGTCTTCCCCGAGTCGGAGATGGGTGAACGGGTCGCCCACCTGATCACCGGCCGCATGCTCGACTACATCGAGTTCGACGACGGCTTCGCCATCGCCAAGGTCCGCGCCCCACGCGGCGCCGCCGGCCGCACCCTCGCCGACATCGGCCTGCGTTCCAAGTGGGGCGTCACCGTGGTCGGCACCAAACGCCCCGGCGAGGACTTCGTGTACGCCCGCCCGGAGACCGTCATCCCGCAGAACGCCGTCCTGATCGTGGCCGGCGACACCGCCAAGGTCGAGGCCTACGCCGACGAGAACTGAACACCGGGAGAACCCTCGTGGCCGGGCCCCGCGTCTCGCTTCCGGCTTCTTCTCCCGGTACGCGTGACGTCGTCCACTCCCGTCCGGACCGTTCCGCCCGGCCCGCGCGCTCGCCGTCCGGCTCCAGCCCGTGCCGCGCCCGCCGGGCTGAGACCGGGCCGGATTTGGGAGCCCTGGCGCCGCCGGGGGAGGATCGAGGGCGTGAGTGGGGACGGGGACCGGCTGCGGGTCGGGCTGCTCGGAGAACTTCGGGTGTGCCGCGGCGACACCGACGTGATGGTGCCGGGCGCGCGGCTGCGGGGGCTGCTGGTGCGCCTCGCGGTGACCGGCGGGCGGCCGGTGCCCGCGGGGACGCTGGTCGGCGCGGTGTGGCCGGAGGAGCAGCCCGGTGATCCGGTCAACGCCCTGCAGTCACTGATCTCGCGGCTGCGGCGGCTGCTCGGCGGCGGGGACACCGTCACCCAGGCCGAGGGCGGCTACCGGCTGGCGGTCGACGCGGCGGACGTGGACGTGGCGCGGTTCGAGCGGCTCGCCGCCGACGGACGGGAGCGGCTGCGCGACGGCGATCCGGCGGCGGCCGGCAGCGCGCTCCGGCAGGCGCTCCAGCTGGTGCGCGGGCCGGTCGCCGCCGAACTCGGCGAGGTCGCGCCCGCCTACGCCGTCCGGCTCGGGCGGGTGGTCGCCGAGGCGGGCGCCGACCTGGCCGAGGCCGACCTGGGGCTGGGCGAGGTGGACCGGGCCGCGGACCGGCTGACCGGGCTGCTCGCCGGCGATCCGCTCAACGAACGGGTGGCCGCGCTGCTCGTCGACGCGCTCGCCCGGCTCGGGCGGCAGGGGGAGGCGCTCGCCGTCTACGAGCAGGTCCGGGAGCGGCTCGCCGACCAGCTCGGCGCCGACCCCGGGGCCGCCCTGCGGGAGCGGCATCTGCGGTTGTTGCGCGGTGCTCCGGCCGTACCCCCGCGAAGTGAGGACCAGCCACCGCCGGGCGGGAGCGGGTCGCGGGGGGTGGGAAATCTGCCGGCGCCGCTGACCGGTTTCGTCGGCCGCGAGGACGACCTGGCCCGGATCGACCGGCTGCTGACCGCCGGACGGCTCGTCACGGTGCTCGGGCCCGGCGGGGCGGGCAAGACGCGGCTGGCGCTGGAGGCGGCCCGGCGGCGCGGCGACGGCTACCGGGACGGGACGTGGCTGGTCGATCTCACCTCGGTGACCGAGGCCGCGAAGGTGGGCGCGGCCGTCGTGAGCGCGGTGGGACTGCGCGGCTCCGCGCTGTTCGAGAACGCCAACCGGGTCCGCCCGGACGGCCGCGACGACGTCGACGTGCTCGCCGAACGGCTCGGCGGGCGGCAGATCCTGCTGGTCGTCGACAACTGTGAACACCTGATCGACGCGGTCGCGCACCTGTTGTCGGCACTGCTCGTGCGGTGCCCGCGGCTGCGGGTGCTGGCCACCAGCCGGGAACCGCTCGCGATCGACGGCGAGGCGCTCGTGCCGCTGGGCCCGCTCGGCCTGCCCGGCGCGGACGCCACCGCGCGGGACGCGGCCGGCGCCCCGGCGGTCCGGCTCTTCGTGGCGCGCGCCGCCGCCGTCCGCCCCGACTTCACGCTGACTGACGGCACGGTCCGGGACGTCGTCCGGATCGTGCGCGGACTCGACGGTCTGCCGCTCGCCCTGGAACTGGCCGCGGCCCGGCTGCGCACCCTCGGACTCGCCGAGCTGGCGGACGGCCTCTCCGACCGGTTCCGGCTGCTCACCACCGGCAGCCGTACCGCCCAGCCCCGGCACCGCACGCTGGCCGGGGTGATCGCGTGGAGCTGGGATCTGCTCGACGGCGCCGAACGTTCCATGGCCGAGCAGATCGCCGTGCTGCCCGGCGGGGTCACGGCGAGGTCGGCCGCGGCGGTGAGCGGCCGCGGGCCCACCGCCGCCGACCTGCTCGCCTGTCTGGTGGACCGTTCGTTGCTGCAACTGGCGCCGGCGGGCCGGTACCGCATGCTGGAGACGATCCGTGAGTACGGCCTGGCCCGTCTCGCCGAGCAGGGCGTTCTCGACCGGGCCCGGGACCGGGCGGCCGCGCACATGGCGGCGCTCGTCGCCGAACACGATCCGCTGCTGCGCACCGCCGCCCAGATGGAAGCGATCGAGGTGCTGCGCGCCGAGTACGACAACGTTCTCGCCGCACTCCGCCACCTCTGCGACCGCGGCGACCGCCGGGCCGCGCTGTCGCTGGCCGTGGATCTGTGCTGGTACTGGCAGATGTTCGGACGGCACGCCGACGCCTCGTACTGGCTGACCGAGGCGCTCGCCGTGCCCGGCGAGGCCGATCCGGTGGTGTCCGACTGCGCCGAGGCGGTCCTGGCGGTCAACCGGACCGGCACCGAGCCGGCGCTGCGGGGCGAGAGCGCCGAACAGCGCCAGGATCGGCTGCGCGCCCTCGCCCGGCGGATCGGCGGACACCCGGACCTGCCCGGCCCGGCCGGGGTGATCTCCACCGTGGCGCTGTACTACGGCGGCGAGACCGAACTCGCCAACCACCGGATCGCCGGGTTGATCGCCGGGCCGGACCGGTGGGCGATGGCGCTGGCCCACCTGTACCGGGCGCAGATCGCCGAGAACAACGGCGACCTGACGGTGTTCGCGGAGAGTGTGACGGCGGCGCTCGACGGGTTCCGGGTGATCGGCGACCGCTGGGGGCAGGCCGCCGTGCTGCCGTTGCGGGCGCTGCTGCGCCAGTTCGACGGCGACCTGGACGGGGCGCTCGCCGACCTGCGGTCGGCGCGGGCGCTGGCGGCCGAGTTCGGCTCGCTGGACGTCAGCGACGAGATCTTCATCGACCTGCGGTGGGCCGACCTGCACATGCGCCGCGGCGAGGAGGCCGAGGCGATGGAGGCGCTGGCCGGTGCCCGGGCCCGCGCCGAACGGACCGGCTCCCGGGAGATCGGGCTGCTGGTCGACGCGCTGGAGGCCGGGATGATGATCTGGCGGGGCGACCTGGACCGCGGCGAGACGCTGATCGATCGCGCCACCGAGGGCCTGGGCGTGGGCGCCGGCGACATGCCGCTGATGGGCGGTGACCACGGCCGCGCCATCGTCGGCGCGATCCGGGCGTCCCTGGAACTGCGCCGCGGCGACCCGGAAGGCGCGGAGAAGGCGCTGCTGGCGGCGTACCCGGCGGCCATGCAGACCCGGGACATGCCGATTCTGGCCATGGTGTCGGTGTCCGCCGCCGGCCTGGCCGCCCTGAGAGGACGGCCCCGGGACGCCGCCGCCCTGCTGGGGGCGGCGGCCCGGCTGCGGGGCGCCCACGACCACACCGACCTCCACGTGGCACACGTGTCCACACAGGCCAGGGCGGTGCTGGGGGACGAGGCGTACGCGGAGGCGTACGCGTTCGGCTGGACCCTGGAGGCGGAGGCCGCGCGGAGCCTGGCCGACCCCGCGCGGCGCTCGCTAGGCGCGGCGTGAGCGGCGCCTTCTTTCAGGCGCGGCGTGAGCGGCGCCTTCTTTCAGGCGCGGCGTGAGTAGGCGCGTAGCGCCAGCGGTACGAAGACCACGAGCAGCCCGCCCATCCAGAGCAGGGTGGCCGTCACCGGCCCGGCGACCGGCCCGTCGACCAGCAGCCCGCGGATCGCCTTGACCAGCGGCGTGATCGGGTTGACCGCCACGAACGCCTGCAACCAGCCCGGCAGCGTCTCGGTCTGCACGAACACGGGGGAGCCGAAGGTCAGCGGCAGCACCAGCAGGAACATGATGCCCTGCACCGCGCCGGAGGTGCGGACCATCATGCCGACCCAGACCGAGATCCAGCAGAAGCACAGCCCGAACCCGATCGACAGCGCCACCGCGGCGAGCGCCGACACCGGGTCGGTCTCCACCCGGAAGCCCATGATCGTGCCGCACAGCAGCAGGGACACGCACACCGACAGGTAGCGGACCACGTCCGCGGAGACCGCCCCGATCAGCGGCGCGGCCCGGGAGATCGGCAGTGACCGGAACCGGTCGAAGACACCCTTCTCGATGTCGGCGTTCAGATTCTGGCCGAGCGCCACACCGCCCATCGCCAGCGACTGCGCGAGCATCCCCGGTAGCAGGAACTGGAGGTACGCATGCCGGTCGCCGTTCGCGATGGCCCCACCGAACAGATAGGTGAACAGCAGCAGGAAGATCACCGGCTGGATCGTGACGTCGATCAGCGCCTCCGGTGTCCGCATGGTCTTGATCAGGCTGCGCTTGGCCAGGGCAACGCTGTGCATGGCGATCGCGGTCATACCAGTTCCTCCGTTCGGACACGCCCGGTCAGGGCGTGGAACACCTCGTCCAGGCTGGGCAGGTGCAGTGCCAGCTCGGTGACCTCGATGCCGTCCAGGCGCAGCGCCGGGATCAGCCTGTCCAGCGCCTCGTCACCGGTGACCGGTGCGGACGCGGCGCCGGGACGGGACCCGGCGGCCTCGTCCAGGCCCGCCGCGGTTCCGGGCGCGGCCACTGCGTCGAGCAGCCGGAGAACGTCCGGCAGGCGGGCCGGATCGGCCGGGCGCACCCGCAGCGTCTGTCCGCCGACCTTGCGTTTCAGCCCGTCCGGCGTGTCGTGGGCGATCACCCTGCCGTGGTTCACCACCACGATCTCGTCGGCGAGCGCGTCCGCCTCCTCCAGATACTGCGTGGTCAGCAGCACACTCGCGCCGCTGGACACCTGGGTGCGGACCACACCCCACATGTCCTCGCGCTTGGCCGGATCCAGTCCGGTCGTCGGCTCGTCCAGGAAGATCACTTCGGGACGGCCGACCAGGCTCGCCGCCAGATCGAGGCGGCGCCGCATGCCACCCGAGTAGGTCTTCGCCGGCCGCTGCCCGGCCTCGGTCAGATCGAACCACGCCAGCAGTTCGGCGGCCCGGCGCCGTGCGTCCCTCCCGCTCAGATCCAGGAGCCGCCCGATCAACACCAGATTCTGTACGCCCGTGAGGTCCTCGTCGACGGAGGCGTACTGGCCGGTCAGGCCGATCTTGCGGCGTACCTGCCGCGGGTTCTTGAGCACGTCGATCCCGGCCACGAAGGCGCGGCCGGAGTCCGGGCGGAGCAGGGTGGCGAGCACCCGTACCGCGGTCGTCTTGCCGGCGCCGTTCGGCCCGAGCACTCCCAGCACGGTGCCGCGGCGCATGGACAGGTCGACCCCGTCGAGCGCCTGCGTGCTCCCGAATCGTTTGCGCAGCCCCTCGGCGCGCACCACCAGATCTTCGGTCATGCCGGGAAGGTTGCCCGGACCGGCTGGCACGGCCCGCACACGACGCTGGCACAGCACCTGACACGGCCCGCACACGAACGCCGGCGCCCGTGTGCGCCGACGGGCGGACAGCGCGTGTCAGCCCGGACGAATGTCGAAGGTCCCGGCGTCCGGGAAGGCGATCGGAGCGGCGGCGACCGCACAGAACGCCAGATAGCCGGTGATCCGTTCGGCGGGCACGCCGGGTTCGGCGAGGTACGGGCCGGTGTTCTCGTCGATGACGCCGTCGGCGGAGAACGCCGTCCCGGTGTCTCCCTCGGCGGTCAAGGTCGTTCCGCCAGGGAGGGTGACCAGGTAGCGGCCGGGTTTGTCCGGGTCCTCGTCGACCGAGGTGCCGGCGGGCCAGAGCGGCATCCGCTCGACTTCGTCGACGACGACGGAGACGCAGCCGCTCGGCTTCGACATCAGGTGGCCCCGCAACGACCGGGGCGCCCCGGTGAAGTGGTCCTTCACCGGCGGGGTCCGGAGGTCGGCGACGGTGACGGCGCCGTTGGGTCCATTTCCGGAGCCACAGGCGGCCAGGATCGTCGCCGCGGCCGCGTACACCAGAATTCGCCATGACCCCCGCAGTCGCATACCGAGACCATATCGATCAACTTCTCGCTGTTGCCAGGGTTGAACAGCCTCTTGCGCTGTCCGAGGGAAGGGCTGTGCGATGTGGACGTCATCTCCGAGTAGCGACCGGACTCCGGGGGTAAGCACCCGTCCATGACGGATCAGACCCTGATCATCCTGGGCGCGACCGGTGACCTGACCGGCCGGCTGCTGCTGCCCGGGCTCGGCGCGCTGCTCACCGCCGGGCACGTGCCCGGCCTCACCCTGATCGGCGCCGCCGTCGACGACTGGGACGACGCGCGGTGGCGCGCCAGGGTGCACGACTCGTTCGGCGCGCACGGTGCCTCGGCCGCCGCGCGGTCCGCCGGCGAGCCCACCCCGGCCACCGACGCGTCCCCGGCGGTCTCGGCCGTCGCGGACCGCGCCCGCTACGTGCGGACCGACGTCACCCACCCCGGCGACCTGCGGCGGCTGCTCGGGGAGGCCACCGGCGCGGTGGCGATCTTCTTCGCCCTGCCGCCCGCGGTCACCGCGAAGGCCTGTCAGGCGCTGCTCGACGTGGAACTGCCGGAGGGCACCCGGCTCGTGCTGGAGAAGCCGTTCGGCACCGGCAGCGCCGCGGCCGTCGAACTGAACGCGCTGCTCACCCGGCTGGTCCCGGAGGAGAGGGTGCACCGGGTGGACCACTTCCTCGGCAAGTCGACGGTGCTCAACATCCTCGGCGTACGGTTCGCCAACCGGATCTTCGAGCCGCTGCTCGACAACACCCACGTCGAGTCGGTGGAGATCGTCTTCGACGAGGACCTCGCCCTGGAGAACCGGGCCGGCTACTACGACCACGCGGGCGCGCTGGCCGACATGATCCAGAGCCATCTGCTGCAGATTCTCGGCCTGCTCACCATGGAGGCGCCGTTCACCCTGGAGGCGGCCGAGTTCCGCGACCGCAAGGCCGACGTGCTGCGCGCCACCCGGCCGTGGAGTGACGATCCGGCCGAGTGCAGCCTGCGTGCCCGCTACACCGCCGGCGACCTGGGCGGGCGCTCGCTTCCGCCGTACGCCGACGAGCCCGGTGTCGACCCGGACCGCGGCACCGAGACCCTCGCCGAGCTGGTCGTCGCGGTGGACACCTGGCGGTGGGCCGGCGTGCCGTTCCGGCTGCGTTCCGGCAAGGCGATCGCGAACAGCCGCAAGGAAGCGGTGATCACCTTCAAGCGGCCGCCGCGGGTACCGGACGGGCTGCACGGTTGCGACCAGCCGGATCGCCTGCGCATCGGCTTCGGGCCGGACCGGCTGGCCATCGACTTCAACATCAACGGGCCGCGGGACCCGTTCGAGCTGGACGCGGTCAGTCTGGAGGCCGAGTTCGGCGCGGGCGACCTGCCCCCGTACGGCGAGGTGCTGCGCGGCGTCTTCGACGACGACCCGACCCTGTCGGTGCGGGCCGACACCGCCGAGCAGTGCTGGCGGATCGTCGAGCCGGTCACCGAGGCGTGGCGGGCCGGGAAGGTGCCGCTGCTCGAATACCCGGCCGGCAGCTCCGGGCCTACGCTGCCGTTGCCGTGACCACCGGTCACCCGCGCTTCGCCGGCCAGGCCGTCGAGGCGATCATCCCGGCTTGACGCGCGCCCGCCGGTGGCGCACGGCGCCCGCGTAGGAGGCCACCACGACGATCGCGATCAGCAGCCGGACCTCGTCGAGGTAGCGCTCCGGGTAGATGACCCCGGTCAGGTAGGTGTCGATGAACCCGCGGCTCAGCCCGGCCGCTCCGGTCCGCTCCCGGGCCCAGTCCTCCACGTGGGTGAGCGGGCAGTTCAGCTCGAACAGCACGATGCACAGGCCCCAGACGGCCGCCAGCAGGTGCAACCAGACCACCTTCGGCCACCGCCACGCCAGGAAACCCCCGAACACCACGAACGCGATGAACAGGAAGTGCACGGCCATCGTGACCTCGGCCAGGATCCGGTAACCCATGCCGTCAAGTCTCCTCGATTAATTCGTTGGACGGGCTCCCGCACGATTGCCTACCTTGGTTTCAGCACCGACCGAGCGGGATGCGGATCAGGAAGAGGAGGCGACGTCATGTCCGGCAAGCAGATGCGACAGGCCGCCCCCAGTCTCCTTCTGAGCCGACCGCTGGGGCGGTGGCGCGGCTAGCTGCCTGCTAGCGATTTTCGCGCCGCCCTTCCGATCATCGGAACCGGGCGGCTTTTTCGTCTTCTTTGACAACTCCACAGCGGACGTCAGGTCCCCGTAGCTCAGTTCGATCCTCTGCGGGGACGCATGGGTGGTGCAGGTCCGGGTTCGCGGGCCGGCAGCCACTCTCATCGCCCTCGTGGCCCAACAGGCAGAGGCACCAGGTTGAGGACTTGGACGGTGCGCGTTCGAATCGCGCCGAGGGCACGCACCAAAGATCAGGCCCGGGTAGCCCAACTGGCAGAGGCGCCGCGTTCAGAGCGCGGAGGATGGGGGTTCGAATCCCTCTCCGGGTACGCGAGGGCTCGTAGCTCATCGGGTAGAGCATCCGCCTTGCAAGCGGAAGGTGGCCGGTTCGAGTCCGGCGGAGTCCACGATGGAGGGCTGGCCGAGCGGCCGAAGGCGGCGGATTGCTAATCCGCAACAGGGGTAGTAACCCTTGTCGAGAGTTCGAATCTCTCGCCCTCCGCGGAAAGTGTCGACGGGTCGTGGCGCAGCTTGGTCAGCGCGCTCGCTTTGGGAGCGAGATGTCGCGGGTTCAAATCTTATCTTGATAAAAGTGAAGAATATGCAGGTCAGACCGTTGCCGACATGTCGGCGACAGGGCGGCCGAAGACGGGATGTGGCGCAGCTTGGTAGCGCGTCCGCTTTGGGAGCGGAAGGCCCCCGGTTCGAATCCGGGCATCCCGACAAGGATGGCGGTCGCCCCTTGCCGGCGCGGCCGGCCGGGGTGTCGGCGTGTCAGGCCGAGCGGTCGGTTCTCGGCACGACGGGATCGATGGGCTGAGCCGGGCTGTTCTCGGCTTCGAACCAGTCGGCCAGGTTGAAGGTGCAGCCGCAAGCACCGCATTCGACGTCGCCGAACAGGTAGGTGAGCCCGTCGGCCAGTGTTGTGTCGCCGCTGGCAGCCGCAGTGTCGTGCATCCATCGACCTATCCCTGCGAGGTCGGCAGGTGCCGCCGGACGGAGCGGGACACGATGGCTTCGGGCGTGGGAACGGGACCCGGATGGGCGCTATTGTTGGACCCAGGGGTAAGCGTCTCGTCATGATTAATGTGCGTGAGTCTGGGTCCCACCCTGGAGACGTCGACGAGTGAGCGCGAGCATGTCGATTAGCCAGCCGGGCCCGCCGGTGATGTCCCGGGCGCGTAGAAGGGCGTCGACTTCGCGGTGACCGGCCGGGCCGGTGTGAGCGAAGTAGTCCTCGCAGATTTCGAGCAGCAGCGGTAGAAGGTCCTCGCTGTGCTCTTCAGGTTGCATCCTTGTCTTCTTCGATCACTCAGCGTGGATGTCGAGGGGTTATGCCTGTGTCCGTGCTGACTGTTCTGTGCGGGCGCGGGTCTGCGCGAGGCGGTAGGAGTCGGTGCCGGTCTCGATGATGTTGCCGCCGAAGGTGAGCCGGTCGACGATCGCGGCGCAGAGCCGCGGGTCGGTGAAGGTCTTGGTCCAGCCCGAGAAGGCTTCGTTTGAAGCTATGGCGACGGAGGCTTTCTCTTCGCGCTCGGTCAGGACTTGGAACAGTAGTTCGGCGCCGCGTTTGTCGAGTTCCATGTAGCCCAGTTCGTCGATGCAGAGCAGGTCGACGCGGCCGTAGCGGGCGATGGTCTTGGCGAGGACCTTCTCGTCGGCGGCTTCGACGAGTTCGTTGACCAGCTTGGTGGCCAGGACGTAGCGGACTCGGAAGCCTGCCATTGCGGCTTCGGTGCCCAGCGCGATGAGCAGGTGGCTCTTGCCGGTGCCGGAGTCGCCGATCAGGCAGAGCGGTAGCCCTTTGCGAACCCAGTCGCATTTGGCGAGGGTGTGGACGACGGCGGGGTCGACGTGGGGGTTGGCGTCGAAGTCGAAGACGCGCAGGCTCTTGTCGCGCGGGAAGGCGGCGGCTTTGATCCGGCGTTCGGAGCGGCGCCGGGCCCGGTCGTCGCATTCGGCCATGAGTAGCTCGGCGAGGAAGCCGCGGTAGGTCTGCTGGTCGCGGGCGGCGGCCTCGGCGAGGTCGCTGAACTGGCCGCGGATGGTGGGCAGGCGCAGCAGCCGGCAGGCGGAGTCGATGGCTGCGTCGGCGGCTTGTTCGGTGAGGCCTCGGTGGCGGGTCATGGCCGGTTCCCTTCTGCGGTGCGCGGGGGCAGGCGGAGCAGTTGGTCGTAGGCGGTGACGGTAGGCAGCGGCCGGGTGTCGGCGGGCAACTGAGCGAGGCGCCGTTCGGTCAGTGAGACGACGTTGCTGACCGGCCGGACCCGACGGTCGCCGGGATGCGGGTAGTCGTCGGTCTCGGCGAATTTGCGGGCCTGCAGAGCGACGGCGTCCGCGGTGAGTGCCCCGGCCTGCAGTGCGGTGGCCAGCCCGGCGACGACGTGCTCGTGGGACATGTGCCGGTGCAGCAGCAGCACCTCCACCAGGGCGCGGGTGCCGGCGGCGTCGCCGTGAGTCTTGCGGACGGCTTCCCACCAGGCGTCGTGGACCGGCGTGAATCTGCCGGCGGCGCGGGCCTGCTCGAGCGCAGTGGAGCCGGGCAGCGCGCCGGGCTTGCGCAGCAAGGCCTCCAAGTAATGGTCCAAATCGAGGCGGGTTCGGCCCTTCGCCATCAACCGTTCGTGCCAGGCGGCTTCGGTGCGATCGTCATAGACGACCAGGTGGGAGGCGTGCAGGTGGACGCGAACCTGCCGGCCGACCAGCCGGACCGGCACCGAGTACCGGTTCGTGCGGACGGTGACCTGGCTGTAGCGATCGACCCGGGGACCAAGCCAGGTGCCGGTCTCGAACGGCTCGTCCGGCAGCGGTGCCAGAAGCGGCCGCTCGATCGCGAACATCTCCCCGATCGTGTGAGACCGGGTGCCGATGCGCCGGGCGTTGTCGTCCGTGTCCCAGGCGTCGACCATGGCGTTGAGCTGCTCGAATGAGTCCACCTCAGTCTTGTTGACTGAACTACCTGCCGTTCCGGCGCTGCTCAGGATGCGGGGAGAGATCGGGTTGACTACGGTCGCTGCCCGTGATCGAACGTGGAGATCCTTGCCGGGATCTGGGGTCGTTGGTGGTGCCGCGGGCAGGGTCTCTGGCGGCGACCGGTGATCTGTGGGAGCCGTATCGGCTGCTGGATTCCTCGGGCGAGCCGATTGCGGCCGTCGCGGCGTACTTCGGCGAGTTGCAGGCGGCCGGGCGGTCGGCGGCGACGCAGCGCTCGTATGGGATGGCGTTGCTGCGTTGGTTCCGGTTCTTGTGGGCGGTGGAGATCGCGTGGCAGGAAGCGACCCGGGTCGAGGCCCGGGACTTCAGCCGGTGGATCCAAATCGGATCGAAGCCGGCAAGACCACACTGGCGGGCGCCGGACCAGCCACCGGTGGTGAAGACCAAACGGACCAACCCGGTGACCGGCAAACGGCCGCCCGGTGAGAAGTACGCGTCCTCGACGATCGCGCATTGCGAGACGGTGCTGCGCAGCTTCTACGGACTCCACCTGGACGCCGGGACCGGGCCGTTGGTGAACCCGTTCCCGCTGGCCAGAGCGAAGCGGCCGCATGCGCACCACAACCCGATGGACCGGTTCGAACCCCAGCGCGTCGGCTTGTTTCGGCCTCGGCAGCCCAAACGGATCCCTCGGCAGATCCCCGAGGAGGTGTTCAACGACCTGTTCGCACGGTTGTCCACCGACCGGGACCGGGCCTTGGTCGCGTTCTGGGTGTCCACCGGCGCGCGGGCCGCGGAACTGCTGGGCGTGCTGCGCAGCGCGGCGGACCCTGGTCAGCAGCTGATCACGGTGGTGCGTAAGGGATCACGGGCCTTGCAGCAGCTTCCGGCGTCACCGGACGCTTTCGTCTGGTTGCGGCTCTACCAGCAGCAGGTTCACGGGTTGGTGCCGGCGGGGCCGGACGACCCGTTGTGGTGGACGCTGCGCCGGCCGTTCCGGCCGCTGAACTATCACGCCGCCAGGGCGATGTTCGTACGGGCGAACGCGCTTCTGGGGTCGAACTGGTCGTTGCACGACCTGCGACACACGGCAGCGTATCGGCTGGCGCGCGACCCGGAGACGCCGATCACCGACGTCCAGTGGGTGCTCGGCCATGCCTCGTTGACCACCACCCAGATCTATACGACCCCGACGCCGGCGGATGTCATCGACGCGGTGCTGGCCCATCACCGGCGACGCTCCGAGCCGCAACCGCAGGCGCAGCCGGAAAGGCTGGGCTATCGCCCGGAGAGCCTGGACGTGTTGTTCGGCCGGAGCAAGCCGTGACCACCACGACGATCGCCCCGCAGCCGGCCCGGACCTGGCAGATCAGCAGCGAAGCTATGGCGTTGCTGGAGAAGTTCCCGCCACGCCCGATCGCGGGAAGCTGGCCGATGACCCGCCAGGACCGCACGGCCGTCGAGGACCGGTTGACGACGGCGCCGTTCCGCGGCGATGACTCCCAGTCCCGCTGCCACCGCAAGGCATCGTTGCAGGCGGTGCTCGACTGGCTGGAACTCTTCCCCGGCCAGAGCTGGCAGCAGCGCTGGGACGCCAGTCACGCCGGCCGAGCCGACCGGCGTGACTGGCGTCTGCAGGTCGCCGACGATCTGGCCGCGGCCGGGCTGATGGACGGGCGCCCGGGCTACGTCCGCAAAGTCCTAGGCACGGGCCTGATCCAGTTGATCGGCGGTGACTACCTGCGGCCGTCGCTGGGCTGGCTCATGGTCACCTCGTCACCGGTGCGCATCGCTAACGAGATGGCCAAGGTCCGCGACCCGCACGGCATCGCCGAACTGCGGGCCGCCCGGCTGGCCCACACGGTCGGCGACTCGACCATGATTCCCGCCATCGAGAAGATCGCGCTGATCATGGCGGCCAAGGGCGGCTCGGTTAGGGACGTCACGATCGGCGACTGTCTCGAGGCGATGCGGGTCAGTAGGGAGGTGTTCCCCGGACCGTCCCGGTCTTGCCGGCACAGCCCCGTGTTCTATCAGCTGCTGCACTCGGCCGGCGTCTTCCCCGCCGACGCGCCGCCAACGGTCCGCATGTTCAGCCCCGTCTTCGCCGGCCAGACGCCGGTCGAGCAACTCGTCGACCGCTATCAGGTGGCCTGCCGGCCGGTCCGCGATCTGCTGGTCGACTACCTGCGTGAACGGCAACCCGCGATCGACTACAACACGCTCACCACGCTGGCCACCACGCTGGTGCTCTGGTTCTGGAAAGATCTGGAACGCCATCACCCGGGCATCGACTCGCTGCGGCTGAGCCCGGAGGTCGCCGCCGCTTGGAAACAGCGGATCCGCACCCGCGTGGTCCGGTCCCGCGGCGCCGACGGGCAGATCACCGAGACCACCGTCGAACGCGACAGCGCCACCGACGCTCTGACCACCGTGCGCTGCTTCTATCTCGACCTGACCCAATGGGCGCTCGACGACCCTGCCCGGTGGGGGCCGTGGGCGGTGCCGTCGCCGATCCGCGCCACCGACATCCAGCACCGGAAGATGAAGTCCCGGCGCAAGGCCCGCATGGACCAGCGCACCCGAGCCCGGCTGCCGGTTCTGCCAGTTCTCGTTGAGGCCGTCGACCGCGAACGCAAAGCTGCTGCGGCCCGCCTGGCCGCAGCCCGAAACGCCGATCCCGGCGGCACTGTCACCGTCGACGGCGTAACGTTGCGGCTACCGCATCTCGTCCGCCACTCACCCCGGATCTGGGCCGAGGAGCCCGACACCGGACGCCGCCGTGACCTGATCCGCGAGGAAGACAACGCGTTCTGGGCTTGGGCCGCGGTCGAGGTGTTGCGCATGACCGGGATCCGGGTCGAGGAACTCACCGAACTGTCGCACCACAGCCTGATCCAATACCGCACCCCGAATAGCGGCGAGCTGATCCCGTTGCTGCAGATCCCGCCGTCGAAGACCGACGAGGAACGCCTCCTGGTCATCTCCCCAGAGTTGGCCGACGTGCTGTCCGCGATCGTCTGCCGGATCCGCAACCCCGATGGCAGCGTCCCGCTCGTGGTCGCCTACGACCATCACGAGAAGGTCTGGAACCCGCCGATGCCCTTGCTGTTCCAGCGCACCATCGCGCTGGAAACCCGGCCGATCCCGATCGCCGGGATCCGTGTCCTGGTCAGTGACGCCCTCGCCCGCGCCAGGCTGACCGACGCCACCGGCAAGCCGCTGGACTTCGCGCCCCACGACTTCCGCCGGATCTTCACCACCGACGCCATCATGAACGGGATGCCGCCCCACATCGCTCAGCTCCTGCTTGGGCACAAGGACATAAACACCACGATGGGCTATAAAGCCGTCTACCCCGAGGAAGCGATCAACGGGCACCGGGCCTTCATCGCCCGGCGGCGCGGCCTGCGCCCCGGCGAGGAATACCGGCAGCCCACCGACGCGGAATGGGACGAGTTCCTCGGCCACTTCGAACGCCGCCGGCTCGCTCTCGGCGACTGCGGACGCGCCTATGGCACCAGCTGCATCCACGAACACAGCTGCGTCCGCTGCCCACTGCTGCGCGTTGACCCCGGCCAGCGGCCGCGCCTGATCGAGATCCGCGACAACCTCACCGCCCGCATCGCCGAGGCGCAACGCGAAGGCTGGCTCGGCGAGGCCGAAGGACTGCGCGTCAGCCTCGCCGCGGTCAAGGAGAAGCTGGCCCAGACCGACAACACCGTTCAACGCCGGGCCGCGGCAGTCGCGCTCGGCATGCCGACCTTCCCGCGAGTGGCAGCGCGCACCGTCACGGTCCCAACGAAGCCGGGCCGATCGCAGGGATGAGCAGCAACGTCCATCACCACCGGCACCACGGAGTCGTATGGTTGGATCCGTGATCATGTGACCGCGGGGCGGGAGACGATCCGGTTGAGTTTTGACCTTGCCGTTTTGGCGATCGACGGGTGGACCGACGTTTCCGAGGTCGCCGCGATGGCCGATCGTTGCCAATCCTCAGCCCATATCGAAGGTGAACTCGACGACCGGATCGTCGGCTTCTACGAGCAGCTGCGGGCACGGTTCCCCGACTATCCGCCGTATTGGGACTCGGATGACTGCCCGTGGATGTCGATGCCACTGGATGTCGGCATCGACCACGTATTCATGTGTCTGAGCTTCAGCGAACGCAGCACCCCAGCGATCACACTTATCACGGAGTTGGCGACCGAACACGGACTGACCCTCTGGGATCCGCAGGACGGGTCGGCGCACAAACCGGTGACAGCACCCTCACGCCAGGAAGTCACAGCATGGTGGCGTGATCTGCTCGACGGCCAGGCCAGCCGCGAGGAAACCTTCGAACGCGTCCGCCCGTGGGTCGAGGACCCGCCCGACGCCATCGACGATCCGATCACCCTGATGGGGCTGCAACAACTGCACGGCTTCGGCCTGACCGCTGAGCGGCACACGGGCCATCTCGACGACACCCAGGAGATCCGTGCCGCGTTCGAGCAATGGCTCACCCACGGAACACGATTCGACGCCGACCCCGCCGGCTGGCAACGCGACCGTTACCGCCAAGCCCTCCAGACAGTGCTGCGCGACCAAGGTCAGCAGCACGCCCAGACCCTCGCAAAGCGCATGATGGCAGCAGACTGGTTATCGGCCGAGGATGTCGCACAGATCCTGCGCCCAACCAACTGAGCTCCCGCACCAAGATCATCAATAGTTCAGAGAAGGGACCGGGACAAGGTGGTTGCGGCGGAACCAGCCAATCTGTCCCTCGACCCCGCCCTTCTCGTGCGCGCCCTGCAAACCGGGCTGGCAGTAGAACGCATCGACCGAAAAGTGAGATCGAAACGCCGTCCACCGAATCGTTTCGACCCGCTGGCGGGAGAAGCCGAGGACCTGCGCGACCGCGGCGCGCAGGTTGTCGTAGCGGATCTTGCCAGTCGGAACACCGCCGAGCGTGCTGAACGCGTGGACGTGCCCTTCGAGAAATGCCTCGGTCCCGCCGGAGGCGAAGATCCGGTGGACGGCCTTGCCGCTGAACGACAGCCGCAGCGCGAACAACATGCAGGTCACCGGTTCGCCGCGCAGGTTGATGGTGACCTCGCCAAAGTCGACCTCCGCTTCCTCGCCCGGGCGGTGAGTCTGCGGAAGGAACACATTGATCGGCCCTCGCCCGACCTCGACCCGGATCGTCGGCTTGCGGTCGGCGACATAGCGGCGCACCACCGAATACGACACGCCCTGCATGCCGTGCTCGGCAATCAGCCGGTCGTAGATCCTGGTCACCGTGTGCCGCTGCTTGCGCGGGGCGTCCAGATCCGCGAGCAAGATGGCGTCGATGATCGGCTTGAAGTCGTCCAGCTTCGACGCCCGCGACGGCATCGCCTTGCGCGGCTGAGGCCAGGCCGACTGCAAGGCCGCGCGGACTGTGCGACGGCTCACCTGGTATTTGCCGGCCATCGCGCGCACCGACATGCCAGCGCGCGAGTCCCGGCGGATCGCCGCGAACAGGTCAACCTTCGACATCAGGGGCATCGGCGGACTCCCGTCCAGACCAGCCGATGCTCCCACCGCCCAAGGTGGGTCCAAAACTGGTGAACATCGAATCCACCCGATCGAGGTGGGACCCGAAATCGCGACCAAACCCCAGGCCAGCACCCCGCAACAAGTGCGAAAGCGATCCTTCATCGCGGCGGACCATGGCCCTGGGCCTAGGTCAAGAGACCCGGTCGAGTGCCGGCCACGGACCACCGAAAATGAAGCATTGTGTGGGCACCTGCGAAATTTGTAACCTCTCAGCCTATGGACGACATCGCACGCTTCTACCGGCAACCAAGCCCAACCTCCGAAACCGGGCGGCACTGGGACCGAGTGCTCGGCTTCCCAGCTGATCCAGAGGCGCTCAGCGCGATCGTGCGCGGGCTGCTCATTCACAACCACACGGCTGAGGTCCAGGGCCTGCGGTTTTCGGCCGAGCGTATGTCACACAAGGAAACCGTCGGCGCCGACGCGATTCTGGACAATGTGATCGGCATCGATCCGGCACCGTTGGACCGCGAGCGGCCCGTCGAGCAGAGGATGTTCGGTTTCTGCTATCACTTCGCACTGCTGCATTGCGCCTTGCTGCGCGCAACGGGCACACCGGCCAGGATCCGATGCGGTTTCGCCAGCTACTTCGCGGCGCAACGCTGGATCGACCACTGGGTGGTCGAGTACTGGGATGATTTCGGTTGGACGCTGACGGACCCCCAAACCGGGCGCAGCAACTTGACCGGTGACGATTTCCAGGACGGTGTCACCGCGTGGAATCTCTGTCGCGATGGCGCTTCACAGCCGGCCGTTTACGGCAACGGAGAGCTGTGGGGCTGGGACGAGCTGAGGGGCAGCCTGATCAACGACGTCGCCGCCCTCAACAAGGTCGAAGTCTCCGGCTGGTATTGGTGCGACCGCCTCCAAGTTGAGCCCCTCGACCAGCCACACGATGAACTCGACAAATCACTCGACGTCCTTGCACGCCTCGCGGCCGCCGCAGATTCGGTCGAAAAGCTTGGGAACTGCTTCGACCTGTATCCGGAGTTTCAGCCGCCAGCAGGCGCCGTCGCGCGATAGACGCACTCTCATCAGCTAGATCAGGACGCAGCCGTGGTCCGCGAACATCCTACGTAGTTCGTGATCCCCCTGTGGCCGGCGTCGGCCCGACCCGCATCACAGTTGTCGATGTTCGTTGTGTTGGTCGACGCACGCCGCACTGCACTGCAGCAACTCGGACGCCCACTCTGCGCGCTGATCAGCGGCCACGTCGGCGCCCGACGGCAACCGTGGCTGCCGAACAAGCCTCGCCGTTCTCTATCTGACGCAGGGCATCGGCCCACAACCAGGCGGGTCCCAAACTCACGCCCAATGAAACCTGCGGGCAGATGCCGGGACCCAAACTCCCGACTAAACGGGACCGCTACTCACGCTCAGAACCAACACGACGAACATCGCCGTCGTTGTAGTCGCGGATCGCTGAGTAATGCCCGTAGTCGCCGATGACGATCGCCAGACGGGCGGGGCAGTGCGGGCAGTCGAGGTGGTAGTGCTCGTCGGTGAAGTCCAGGCTGATCGAGGCCCAGAAGGTGTAACCGGCGAAGGCCAGAGTGCCCTGCAACCGCCTGACCAACGTGGGCCCGGTGCAGGTGGCGACGCGGGCTCGGGCGAGACGGTGGAGGACTGCCAGGACATCAGGAATAGCCCGGACCAGACGGTCATCCTCGTGATTCCGGTGCAGCGTCCGTGTGATCACCGCGGCGAGGTCCAGCGCTCGGTCCCGCTGCTCGGTGTCGCCGGCCTGCGCGAGCTGGCTGAGCGTGGGAAGAGCGGCGAACCCGACGGCGAAGAAGCATTCGTCCTCGACGATCAGCCGTCGGTCGAGTTCATTCCAGAGGGCAGCATCGGGCTGAAGCTTGAGTCGATCGAGTAGTCGCTCGACGACGACACCAGAGTCACCTCGAGCATCCCGCACTGAGCCCCAGTCGATCACCGCTCGATCAAACACTACGGTCGATCGGCATCCCCCGGGGTGGTGCTTGAATCCGGGCATCCCGACAAGCTTGACTGCGATCTTGGGAGGTTCAGGGGGTCTCGTAGCCTTGCCTGACTACGGTCGCGACCCTGAGGAGAGGAACTTGCGCGCCAAGATCAGTTGGCGGGAGGACGAAGACGGCCATCTTGTCTCTTGTGATGAAGAACTCCGGTATGCGCTCGCGGAGGCGGAGCAGGACGCGGGCCGTCAGCCATTGATAGCTGCAGTCACTCTTGACGACGGTGACTCGCTCTCGATCGGGCTGGGCCGTGAGGTCTCGGTGTTGAGTTTCGTGGGCGCATCCGGGATGCCGCCCTATTTCAGCAGCCAGGGACGCGCGCGGCGACGAGACGACGAAGGCGTGGTTTTCCACTACTTCGGGCACTGGACGGAGTTCCCTCCGTCCGCTGCGCTGCCGGTAGAGGACGCTGTCGAAGCCGTTCGCTACTTCTGTGAGCACGGCGAGTTGTCTCCGCAGGTGGACTGGGTTGAGGTGTAGGTCCACTTATCGGATCGGCTCCGGGTCGCGAACGAGCACCATCGGGCCGGCTCCTTTGGTCAGCCCGGTCTGTTCGGCGACGTCGTGCGGCGAAGCGTCATGAGTTCACCGAGTAGCCGAGCATTGTCAGCGCGGAGCTGGGTGTTCTCGGCGCGCAGCTGGGCCAGCGCCTTCGTGGCGACAGCAAGTTTCACGGTCGCCGAACTCGCGGTCGAGCGTTCGGCAGCCGGGAGCGGCACGGTGCCTTGAACCGCGGTGCGCTCGGCCATGATGGCCTGGCGTAGCTGCGGCTGGGTGTAGAGGAAGTCTTTCGAGACGTTAGCCTCGGCCGCGACGCTGGTGAAGTTGATCGGGCCGCCCCGGGCCCGGATCGCGATGAGTGCCCGCTGCGCGCGGGCGGTGGCTTCGTCGTGTTTGCGCTGGGCCGCGGCTCGTAGACGTGTGACCCGAGCATCCCGGTCCTGGCTCAGGACGCCTCCTCAGCGCGGATGGTCTCTTTCTCGGACTCGAGGCTGGCGATGATGACCTCGAGTCGGCTCAGAGTCTTCTCGTGTGCCTCTGCGGCGCGATGACGGCCCTGGTCCTTGGCCAGGTCCAGTTCGCGTAGCGCCTCGTCACGCTGCCGGATGTGGATGGGCAGGAACGTAGGCGTTGTGCGGAAGAAGGGCTTGCAGCTCAGGCACGGGGTAGGAACGAAGTCGCAGTTCTGCTTCTCCGGCAGGGTGCAGTACCCGTTGGGAAGCGTCGAGCGGATCATCTTGTCGCGGAGACGTTCGACCTGGGCGGCGCCGGCCGCTGCTGCCGGCGTCCGTTGCCCGTTCACGTCGATGGCGTGGTTGACGAACTCAATGTATTTGGTCCGCAGCGTGTCTTCATGGATCTCCGCGTAGGACTGCATCATGACGGCGGACTTGTGGCCGAGGAACTTCTGCACCTCGTATTGGCTCCAGCCCTCGTTGAGCAGGCCGGTAGCGATGCTGTGTCGGAATCGGTGCAGGTTCGGCCCGGTGAGGATCTCTCCGGTCAACGCCGACGACGTGATGCCGTTGCGGCGGTAGGCGGACCAGACGGCGGCGCTGAAGCGAGCGTAGGGCCAGTGGGTGGACTCGGTAGCGCCCGGCAGCAGAGTGTTGGTTCGCGGCGTCGGCCCGGCATAGGGAAACATCCAGGGGCATGCCTCGCCGTAGTGCTCGACGACGGCCGCCGCGTGAGCGGCCAAGTCGCGGCCAAGACGGTCCGGCAGCGGCACTCGCCGCCAGTCCTGCGTCTTGGTCTGGAAGTATTCCAGGCTGTAGCCACGCCCTTCGACGTGTCGGATGCAGTCGCGAGGGAGCAGTAGCGCCTCGGACGCCCGAGGCCCGGTAGCTCGGAACAGACGCAGCATCAGCCGCATTTCAGCTGGCAGCATCAGGTCGTTGGCGATCATCTCGTCGAGACGCTGAAGCACATCGGCCGGAAATGGCTTGGGCTGGCGAACCTTGCGCACGATGTTCTCGCCGCGCAGGAGGAACGTGGTGTCCGGCAGATCCGGAGTGATGCCTTCTGCGCGCAACTCGACCAGGTTGCGGGCCAGGGAGTTGACGCCGATAAGGTCGGCGTTTCCGGGGTTCTCGAATCGGACCCAGTGCACGAAGTCCAGGAACACTCGCCTGGTAAGGGCCGCTGGTTCGATCGGCCCAGCTTCTTCGGCCATGAACCGGCTCATCAATCCAGCGCCTTGGATGTATCGGCGAACCGTGGTCCAGGTGCGAGTGCCGGCCTGCAGATGTTGGCGAGCGAGCCTCTTCATTCCCTGGAGCAGCCAGCTGCAGGTGACCGGTCGCCAGTAGATCAGGCTGAGTCCGGCGGCCTGCGAGTTGGGAATCCCGAGGTCGGCGTGATGCCACACCTCGGCGTCCCAGGGGTCTGTCGTGGCTAGCGTCAGGATGCGGATCATCTTCCTGAGCGCGGTGCGGAAGTCGCGGAACGGTTTTCCCCGTCCCCGGAAGAGTCCGGCGTTGGGATCACCCTTGGACGGCTCCAGAGCGAGGACGTCAACGGGAAAGTCCAGCAGGCTGCGAAGCTGATGCTCCCTGCCATAGGCAAGCGTCTCGCGGAGTACGTTCACGACGTACTCGCCGCAGGTCCAGTGCCCACGGGTGATCCGGATTCCCGTGATGTAACGCAGTTCCAGAGCCAGCTGCGGATCCGCGAGCGTGAAATCGACCGGTGGGAAGAACGGTTTCCGGGTGACTGCGCCGCCCGGTGCACGAATCGGCCGAGCCCCGGACTGCTCGGCGACGAACGCGTCAACCGCGGACATCCCGCCGCCCTGCTTTCTGAGGCGCCGTCGATGTCCCACACAAAGCACGTCGGTCGGTCGAGGTTTGTCGCCCTCCGCCGTACCCGCTGGCCGGTTGCAGCCCGCGACGACGCACTCGCTGGTGCCACTGGCCACCAACTGCAGCGGGCGCTCGATCAACCACACATCCGATTGCCACGGACCAGGGAGAATCGGCAACGAGGCGGGTGCTGGCGAGGTTGCAGGATTCATTTGACGCAGGTCTGTGCTCATGGGTCCAGCCGATCGCCGAATGTCGCTCGGTACTTGTCCTCGATGTCCGCCTCAACCAGGTGGATGTAGACGTCGGCGCTGCTGGCGTTGCTGTGGCCCAGCCGCTTCGCGATCTCCGGTGCGCTCCAGCTCGCCTTGGCCAGCGCGGTGCCGTGGGTGTGCCGCAAGGTGTGGGGCGTCAACGCAACCCCGGCGCGTGCCCCGATCGCCTTGACTCGTTGAATGGCGTTGGCGTAGGTCATCGGCCGGCCGAGAAATCGGCCCGGCGACAGCGTGACGAACACGTAGTCGCTGTCGATGCCGAGCGGCAGTTGCTCGTCGACCAGGCTCTGACCGTAGAAGTCGAAGAACCGGGTGGGCATGTCGACGGTGAACGTGGCCCGCTGCTTCGACAGTGCGGCGTTGGCGTTGTTTTCCCGGCGCACGATCGTGACCCTCTGCCGGGCGATGTCCAGGTCTTCGTGCCGCAGCCCCAAGGCCTGACCGATCCGTAGACCGCCGTCGTACATGGCGCTCAGCAGCGTGCGGTCCCGCGCCGTGCTCGCCGCGGTGACCAGACGATCGAAGTCGTCCTCGAACGCCACGATCTGCGGCACCGGCGACTTCGGTCCCTTGACCCGGATCCGCCGTTGCAGCCGGCCACGCCGGGCCTCGATGTGCGCCAAAAACCGGTACGCGGTCTGACCCGGCGTACGTGCCTGGCGGTACAACGCGAGGTCCTGCGGGCCACGGCCCTCCAGCCGCCAGTAGTCGAGGAAGGAGCACACTGCAGCCAGCACCGCCTCCTGAGTCGCCCGACTTCGCGGCCGCGGGGCCCGAGCCTCGCCGACCCGGTGCAGGGCCGGCACGGTCCCATCGGCCAAGTCCTGCACGAACGCGCACAGCCCCTCGAAGTTCAGCTGCTCCCAGCTGACACCGCGGCCGGTCAGCCAGCGAAACCACAGCGCCAGGTGCCGCGCGTACGACACCACCGTGTTGCGCGAGGAGTCGAGCGTCCGCAGGTACCCCAGGAAGGTCTCGACCTCTTCGATCGGCAGCCCGTCGAGCCCCACGACCGTCGCGGTCGTCACGCCCGACGGCAGACGAACCGGCATCGATCGGACGGCCAACTCTGCACGCACAGCAACCGACCCCTCCTGTTACGGACTAAATAGACATAAAGCGACCGTAACAGGATCAAGAACTACCTCAGCGGATCTCCGAGAGTGACCGCTGAGCGTGTCGTACGACCAGCAACAGTCGGGCTACGGGAGTAGAGATAACGAATCCCGCCGACCCGACTGTTCGATCGGGAGACGCCAGCCGATGGGTGCCGGCCGCCGCTTCGAAAGCGGTTGGAGGTTTGACGCCTCGTGGGGGTTCGACTCCCTCCGTCTCCGCGTGATCTTGGAGGAGCCGGCCCGGCTTCGGAAACGCCGCTGGAAACGGCGTGGGCCCCGCGAGGGGCCCCGTGGGTTCGAATCCCACCTCCTCCGCTTCGTTAGGGAATCGCCGCGTGAACGGCTTGCGTGAATCGGCCGCGGGGGAGAAACCTGCGAGGAGGGATGCGCAGAAGGAGGCCTGCCATGGGCAAGGTCGTCGCTGCCCTGTCCATGTCTCTGGACGGGTTCGTCGCGGATGAGAACGACGGCGTCGGTGAGCTGTTCGGGTGGTACCAGAACGGCGACGTCGAAGTGCCGAGCGCCGACCCACGCTGGGTCTTCCACGTCTCCGAGGAGAGCGCCGGTTTCCTGCGGCCCGCCCTGACCGGCGCGGGCGCGCTGATCTGCGGTCGGCGGCTCTTCGACCGTACCGATGGGTGGGGTGGACGGCACCCGGCCGGCTGCCCGGTCTTCGTGGTCAGCCACACGGTGCCCGGCGGCTGGCCGCGCGAGGACTCCGCGACCAGCTTCTACCCCGACGCGATCACCGCCCTGGAAGCGGCGCAGGACACCGCCGGGGAACGGACCGTGTCGGTGTCCACGCCGACGCTCACCCAGCAGTACCTGGACGCCGGCCTGCTCGACGAGATCGTCGTGTCGCTGGTGCCGGTGCTGCTCGGCGCGGGTGTCAGCCTCTTCCGCGAGCAGGAGGTGGGCCCGATCCGCCTCGCCGACCCGTCGGTCATCGAGGGAAGCGGCGTCACCCATCTCACCTACCGAGTGCTGCACTGAGTTTGCGCAGGAAACGGCCCAGGTGCGGGTCGAAACCGGCCGGATCGGCGGTGGCGATCTCCACCGGGGCCCACCAGCGCGCCTGGTGGAACTCTCCGGCGTCGGGCTGCACCTCCTGACTGCGGGACAGTTCGACCAGGTACCACAGGCTCACGTCGATGTGGCCGGAGTCCAGGCCGACCGTCTCGGTGACGGTCAGGAAGAGCGGCTCGGGCGACGGTTTCGCCGTCACCCCCAGTTCCTCCTTCAGTTCGCGGACCGCCGTGTCGTACGGGTCCTCGCCCACCTCGACGTGCCCGCCCGGCGGCAACCACAGCCCGGCGTTGCGGTGCTCGACCAGCAGGACGCCGCCGTCGGCCGGATCGACCGGCACCACGTAGGACACCAGGTGCCTGCCCGGCTCGGCCGGCTTGACCCGCCGGTAGACGTCGTCGGTGCTCCGCAGCCAGCCGAGCACGTGGCCGCGGTGCTCGCCCTCCAGGTTGTCGACCGGCTCCAGCCTGGTCACGAGCTCGTGCACTGCCGCCACCGTTGAACGCATGCGGGCATGATGGCAGCCCTTGACGCCGGGTGGGTGACAATCGGCGGATGATCATGCGGGTGATCCGGCTCACGAAACCGGCCGGCGGCGCCCCGGTCCGGATCGCCGACGGCGACGACGGGGCGCCCGCGGCCGGCCGGGCTGCTCGCGGGCGGCAACAGGCGGTGCGGCGGTCGACGACACGCTCGGCTGACGGGCTGATCTCCGACTCCGCAGGCGGGCGTGGGCCCGGCCACCCCTCATAAGGGCGGATCGCCCGGTTCGACCCCGGGGCCTGCGACTGACGGCGTCCGCTGTGAACCGGCCCGTGCACCGCGGCGGCCCGGATCGGCGCTCAGCCCAGCAGGTTGCCGTCGCCCTCGGACGGCCGTGGGTCCGGCAGGCGGGTCATCCGGAACGAGTTGAGCAGCCCCAGCAGGGCGGCCAGCAGCGGGATGATCAGCGCCGCCTGGAGGGCGACCGGCCGGGCCTCGGTGTTGATCCGGATGATCTCGTCGCGTACCTCGGCCGGCCGGTCCGCCAGCAGGCTGTCCAGGTGCTCGTTGGTCATCACCTCGGCGTTGTGCTCCAATGCCTGGGCGACCTCCTGCTTCTCGCCCGGGTCCAGCACCGTGCTGCGGTCGGCCAGAGTGGTGAACGACAGGCTCAGCGCGGCCAGCATGATCGCCCCGGAGAAGGCCAGCCCGAACGACAGGCCGAACGATCCGCCGGCCGAGTTGACCGCGGCCGCCTCGCTGACCCGTTCCTCCTCGACCGGCGAGAGCGTGTAGTTGTTGAGCTGCGACACCAGCAGGCCCAGACCGGCGCCGGCGACCGCCAGCGGGATCAGCAGCTGCCAGCCGAAACCGGCCCGCGGCACCAGCGGGATGAGCGCCAGCGTGCCGAGGCTGAGCAGCAGGAACCCGGTGCGGATGATGACCGCCGGGCGGCGTTTCCCGGCCCGGCGCCCGGCCAGCAGCGCGACCGCGAACATGGTCAGCGACAGCGGCGCGAGCGACAGGCCCGCCTGCAGCGCGTTGTACTCCAGCACCATCTGGAGGTAGATCGGCAGCGCGATCATGACGCCGCCGAGCGTGATCTGCTGCAACAGCTGCCCGGTGATCCCGGCCCGGAACAGCCCGGAGCCGAACAGCCCCGGGTCCAGCAGAGCCGGCTGCTCCGCCCGCTTACGCCGCACCAGCCAGTACGCGAGACCCGCCAGCGCCAGCAGCCCGAGCAGGATCAGCGCCAGCACCCGGTCGCCGCCCTCCTGCCAGACCAGGATGCCGAGCACCACGCCACCCATGCCGACCACCGACAGGACCGCGCCGACCAGGTCGATGTGCCGGGGTCCGGTGTACTCCACGTTGCGGATCAGGCCGATGCCGGACAGCACCACCGCGATGATCACTGCCTCCAGGGCGAACCCGACCCGCCAGGACAGGAACGTGGTGATGAACCCGCCGAGCAGCGGCCCCACCGCGGCGGCGATCGCGGCCGCGGCGCCGACCATGGCGTACACCTTGGTCTGTGCCTTGCCCTCGAAGTTGCCGTGGATGAGCGACTGCATCGCCGGCAGCAGCAGCGACGCGCCGATGCCGCCGATCAGCGCCCAGCAGATGATGATCGGGGTCAGGCTCTGCGAGACGGTCATCGCGATCGCGCCGACCGCGTAGCCGAGAAGGCCCAGCACGTACGCCCGCTTGCGGCCGATCAGGTCGCCGACCTTGCCGCCGATCAGGATGAACGCGGCCGACACCAGCGCTTCCAGGGCGATGGCCGACTGCACCCGGCTCGCCGTGGTGTCCAGGTCCCGGACCACCGCCGAGATCGACACGTTCATCAGCGACGTGTCCACCACCAGCACGAACATCGCCATCGACAGCAGGACGGCCAGCCGGTTGGGACGGCCGGTCGCCGTCTCCGCTGCACTTGTCATCGGGCTGCCCTTCACCGCGGATCGGAAGGTTCAGCCTGCTCGGCGGGGCGGCGCCACGGCATCCCCCCTTGCGGATGAGATCACCGTGGCGCCGCGGACGGGCAGGATGAGGTCACCGTGGCGCCGCGGACGTGCCTACGCCGCCGGACGGTAGCCGGCCGGGCGGCTGGTGAACGTGCCCCGGCCGTGCGTGCGGCTGCGCAGCCGGGTGGCGTACCCGAACAGCTCGGACAGCGGAACCGTCGCGGTCACCGTGCGTACCGTCGAATCGGTCACCTGAGCACGCCGCGCGGCGAGATCGCCGAGCACCGCGCCGAGCGCGTCCGAGGGCGCGCTCACGGTGACCTCCGCGACCGGCTCGAGCAGCGTCAGCGTGCAGGCGCGCAGCGCCGCGCGGAGCCCGAACCGGCCGGCCGCGCGGAACGCCATCTCCGACGAGTCCTTCGGATGCGTCTGCCCGTCGGTGAGCGTCACCCGCAGCCCGACCACCGGATGACCGCCGAGCGGACCGTCGGCGAGCGCCTCCCGGCAGCCCACCTCGACCGCCCGGATGAACTCGGCCGGCACCCGGCCACCGGTCACCGTGGACGCGAACGAGAAACCCGTCCCGTCGACCGGTGTCACGTCCAGCACGACGTGCGCGAACTGGCCCGCGCCGCCGTCCTGTTTGACGTGCCGGTAGAGCACGCCGGTGACGCCGCCGGTCACCGCCTCCCGGAACCGGACGCGCGGCCGGCCCACCGTCATCGCGAGCCCGGTGCGCTGCCGCACCTTCTCCACGGCTACCTCCAGATGCAGCTCGCCGAGACCCGACAGCAGCGTCTGCCCGGTCTCCGCGTCGGTGCGCACGGACAGCGACGGATCCTCGTCGGCCAGCGCCGCGAGCGCCGCCGGCAGCTTCTGCGCGCCGTCGGAGGTACGCGCCTCGACCGCCACCGACACCAGCGGCTCGGCCGTGCGCGGCGCCTCCAGCAGCACCGGATGCCGCCGGTCGCACAGCGTCGTGCCGGTCCGGGCGGCCTTCACACCGGCCACCGCGACGATGTCGCCGGCCACCGCACGGTCGACGTCGGTGTGCCGGTCGGCCTGCACCCGCAGGATGCGGGCGATCCGCTCGGTGCGCCCGGCGCCCGCGTCCCACACGGTGTCCCCCTTCGTGATCGTGCCGTCGTAGACGCGCAGGTAGGTGAGCCGGTCCCGCTTCTTGAAGACGAGCGCCACCAGGTCCTTCGCCGGGTCGCCGCCGGGTGCGGGCAGATAGTCGACCACCGCGTCCAGCAGCGGCTCCACACCTTTGTCCCGGTAGGCGGAGCCGCAGAGCACCACCACCGCGCTTCGGGACAGGCTCAGGTCACGGATCGCCTTCCTCAGCGTCGTATCGGACATGTCGTCGAGGTGTTCGAGCGCTTCGGGATGCAGTTCGGCGACCGCCTCCTCCAGCCTCCGGCGTGCCTCCCGCGCCTGTGGGGGCGGAGCGTCGACGAGGTCGATCACGCCGGCGAAGTCGCCTTCCCGGCCGATCGGCTGCTGCACCACCAGCGGAGTGACCTCCAGCTTCTCGCGGATCGAGGCCACGGCGGCGTCCAGGTCGGCGCCCGGCCGGTCGAGCTTGTTGACGAAGGCGATGCGCGGCACCCCGTACCGGTCGGCGGTCCGCCAGACGCTCTCGCTCTGCGGCTCCACCCCGGCGACGCCGTCGAAGACGGCGATCGCGCCGTCCAGCACCCGCAGCGACCGCTCCACCTCGTCGGAGAAGTCGACGTGTCCCGGCGTGTCGATCAGGTTGAGCCGGTGACCGGCCCAGTCACAGCTGACCGCCGCCGCGAAGATGGTGATGCCACGATCGCGCTCCTGCGGGTCGAAGTCGGTGACGGTGTCGCCGTCGTGCACCTCGCCGGTCTTGTGGGTCATGCCGGTGACGAACAGGATCCGCTCGGTGAGCGTGGTCTTGCCGGCGTCGACGTGCGCGAGGATACCGATATTACGGACATGCATGATGAATAGGTCTTTCGAGTCTGATCGGAAGGCGGACTGCGCCGTTACAGGCAGAGACCAGCCCCGGTGGCGCAGCCGGAGCCGGCCGCACCAGACACGAGAATCAGCTCGAAACGCGACGCGGGGATGACGACGGCGGTGCGGTAACGCATGGCCGTGCCTCCTCTCCGGTCGCGGTGATGCGGCCACGTTACGGAAGACTCCGCCGCGGCGTCGACCGATTAATGTGGGGCGATCGTCCTTCTGGTGCTGGCGTTCATGGCGGCGGTCCGCGTGTGGAACCGCCGCGGCCCGGCGCGCGCGCAGCCCTACACCGGGCCGCTCGCCGCGGCCGCGCTGGTCCTTCTCTCCGGGCTCACTCCCGCCGAGGCGGGCCTCACCCTCACCGCCGGCTGGGGGTACGCGCTGGGCGCCGCCCTCCTGATCGCCGCCGGATACGGGGTGGGCCTGCTGATCCCGGCCGTGCGGCGGGCGCTCGCCGAGCCGTACTTCCCGCACCCGGTCCGCAGCGCCCTCGTCGAGGTGCCGCTGAGCACGGTGATCTTCGAGGAGGTGGCGTTCCGCGGAGTGCTGTTCGCGTTGATCAGCCGGGACCACGGACCGCTCTGGGCGGTGCTGCTCACCTCGGTGCTCTTCGGTCTGTGGCATCTTCCGGACCGGCGAGAAGTGGCGTTCACCACCCTTGCGGGGGTCCTTCTCAGCTTTCTCCGGTACCTCGGCGGGGGACTTCTGGCCCCGTTCGTGGTCCATTGGACCGCCAATGGCCTGGGAATACTCACCTCAGCATGGGTGCGCCGAACGGGGCAACCGGATATCGGCGGCGCTGATAAATCCTGAGATCGCTGTCGTACCCCGCCGCTACGCTCCGGAATGCCGCCCAACCTGTGGAGATGTTGTGAGCAGTCAATCCGCGGCGGCGCCGGCGAAACTCGACGGCGCCGTCCTGAAGATCGCCGGGGTCGTCGTCCTCGGCGCCATCATGTCGATCCTCGACGTGACCGTGGTCAGCGTCGCGCTGCCCACCTTCCAGAAGGAGTTCAACGCCACCTACGCCGAGGTGGCCTGGACGATGACGGCCTATACCCTGGCCCTCGCCACGGTCATCCCGCTCACCGGGTGGGCCGCTGACCGGTTCGGTACCAAGCGGCTCTACATGGCCGCGCTTCTGCTGTTCACCCTCGGCTCCGGCCTCTGCGCCACCGCCGACGGCATCGGCCAGCTCATCGCGTACCGGGTCCTGCAGGGTCTGGGCGGCGGCATGCTCATGCCGCTCGGCATGACGATCATGACCAGGGCGGCCGGGCCCGAGCGGATCGGCCGGCTGATGGCCGTCCTCGGCATCCCGATGCTGCTCGGCCCGATCGGCGGCCCGATCCTCGGCGGCTGGCTGATCGACTCGTACAGCTGGCAGTGGATCTTCCTGATCAACCTGCCGATCGGACTCGCCTCGCTGATCTACGCGCAGATCGTGCTGCCGAAGGACAGCCCGGAGCCGTCCGAGTCGTTCGACTTCGTCGGCATGCTGATGCTCTCGCCCGGCCTCGCCCTGTTCCTCTACGGGGTGTCCTCCCTGCCCGAGGAGCAGACCGTCACCGCCGACAAGGTGTGGATCCCGATGCTGGTCGGCGCCCTGCTGGTGATCGGCTTCGTGTTCTGGTCGTTCAAACCCGCGCACCCGCTGCTCGACCTGCGGCTGCTGCGCAACCGCAACCTCACCGTCGCGTCGATCACGCTGGCCGTCTTCACCGTCGCCTTCATGGGCGCCGGGTTGCTCTTCCCCAGCTACTTCCTGCAGATCCGCGGCGAGTCGACGCTGCACGCCGGCCTGCTCATGGCGCCGCAGGGCATCGGCGCCATGGTGACCATGCCGATCGCCGGCGTGCTCGCCGACAAGGTTCCGGTCGGGCGGACGGTGCCGTTCGCGCTGATGCTGATCGCGGGCGGGTTCTACACCTTCACCCAGGTCGGGACGGACACGTCGTACCTGCTGCTGTGCGGCTCGCTGTTCGTGATGGGCCTCGGCATGGGCGGCACCATGATGCCGATCATGACGTCGGCGCTGCGCACCCTGACCAACCACGAGGTGGCCCGCGGCTCCACCCTGCTGAACATCCTGCAGCAGATCGCCGGTTCGGTCGGCTCCGCCGTCATGTCGGTGATCCTCACCAGCGAGCTGAACGGGTCGCCCGCCATTCCCGGCGTGACCAACCCGGTGACCGGCGCCCCGGTCACCGAGGCCGGTCTCGCCATGGCCGCCCAGTCCGACCCGGCGATCGCCCAGAGCGTGCCCGACCCGACCTTGATCGAGCGCGGCCTGCAGTTCGCGGCCGACTCGTTCGCCAACACCTTCATGGTCGGTTTCGTGCTCATGACGCTCACCCTGATCCCGGCGCTGTTCCTGCCCCGCAAGAAGGAGGAGTCCCACCTCCTCGACGACGAGAACGTCGCACCCGTCGTCCTGCACTGACGCATCCCACGTCACGCCCGGCCGGTCTGTTCCCCGGCCGGGCGTTTCGCTGCCCGCCCGGGGGAGCCGGCTGGTCGTGGGGGTCGTTTCCGTGTGTTCGAGGCAGCGCTGACATCCCGGCTGGCCGAATCGCTCGCCCCCGCCCGCCCGCCTGCACGCCCGCCGGGCGGGCGAGGTGCACAGCGCGCCGACGGTGTGCCCCGAGCACTGCTGTGACACTCGTGAGCGACCGCGGGGCCCTGCGTGTGTGCCGAATCGCTCGGCCCCGTCTGCCCGCCGGGCGGGCGCCCACAGCGCACCGACGGTCCGCCCTGCCGCCCCGCCGCTCTGCCGCCCTGCCGTTTTGGCGTTCGGGCGTTCTGGCGCCCTGGCGTTCGGGCGCCCTGGCGTTCTGCCGCCCTGCCGCCCTGCCGTTCTGGCGTTCTGCCGCCCTGCCGTTCTGCCGCCCTGCCGTTCTGGCGTCCTGGCGTTCTGCCGCCCTGCCGCCCTGCCGTTCTGGCGTTCTGCCGCCCTGCCGTTCTGCCGCCCTGCCGTTCTGGCGTCCTGGCGTTCTGCCGT
>NZ_JBFAMR010000027.1:0-6133 GCF_040656595.1 Actinoplanes sp. NPDC049802 | reverse complement strand
GACGCCCTGCCGCCCTGCCGCCCTGCCGCCCTGCCGTTTTGGCGTTCGGGCGTTCTGGCGCCCTGGCGTTCGGGCGCCCTGGCGTTCTGCCGTTCTGCCGCCCTGCCGTTCTGGCGTTCTGCCGTTCTGGCGTTCTGCCGCCCTGCCGTTCTGCCGCCCTGGCGCCCTAGCGTCCTGTCGTCCGGTGGGCGGAGGGCCGGCGTGCGGGGCGATGTGTGCTCGGAGAACGTGACACCCGTCGTGGGTGTGACGACACCCGTTGCGGGTGTCACGTCTGCGGAACACAGATGGCCGAGATCCGTGTCCCGTCTCCCCGAACGGGGACTCGTCTCTGCATCCGCTGCCAGCCGGTGAACGTGGTGGTGGTTGCATGTGGCGGGCGGTGCCGCACGGTGAAGTTCACGTCAGCGGCGGTCGCCGAGGAGCCATCGCGGGCCCGGCCGGGTCGCTTCGCCGGTCTTGCCCAGCGACCAGCACCACCGTTCACGCAATGCCGTCCACATGCGCAACCACCGCAGCGGACGGGTCTTCACCGGTCTTGGACCGCAGATCGCAGACCGGTTCGGTTAACGTCCCGGTATGGATCTTCTCGGATCGGGCCGGGAGGCCGATGTCTACGCCCTCGACGAGCACCGGGTCCTGCGGCGCTACCGTCGCGGTGACGACGGCTCCGGCGAGGCCGAGGTGATGGACTACCTGGCCGGGCACGGGTTCCCGGTGCCCCGGGTGTATTCGGTCGACGGCCCCGACATGATCATGGAGCGGCTCGACGGGCGCACCATGCCCGAGGCCTTCCTGGCCGGGGCGATCACCGTGTCGGAAGGCGCCGCCATCCTCGCCGATCTGCACCACCGCCTGCACGAGTTGCCCGCCCGTCTGAGCACCGCGCCCGGCGACCGTGTCCTGCATCGCGACCTGCACCCCGAGAACGTCATGCTCACCTCACGCGGCCCGGTCCTCATCGACTGGCACAACGCCGCCGAAGGCCCGGCCGCCGTCGACGTCTGCCTGACCGCGATCATCCTGGCCCAGGCGGCCGCCGACCGTACCCACCCGCAAGCCTCCGCGGCAGCCGAGGTTCTCGCCGGTTTCCTGGCCCGGACCGGCGACGGGGCGCTGTCGGCGCTGGGCGACGCGATCGCCGTCCGCCGCGCCGACCCGGCGCTGAGCCCGGACGAGGCGGCCCAGCTCGCCGACACGGTCACCCCGCTGATCCGCGCCGCCTGGCCGTCCGGCGACCTCACCTGACCGCCGCCGACGAGCGCCGATCTCGACCCGGGCTTCTCGGGAGAGCCGTCCCGGAGCCTGGGAAGCGGCGCCGGCGGGCGGTGGGGCGCCATCAGCCGATGGTCACCACCCGGGCCCAGAAGGGCGGGGGATCACGGCGGTAGCCGGGGACACCGGCCGGGACGGTCCGGGGGCGGTTGAACAGGCCCACCACGGTTCGGCACCTGGGCTGCTCGCGCGGCCACGGGGTCTGGCCGTCGGTCAGGACGACCACCACGTCCGGGGCAGGGCGGGCGGACAGGGCGCGGGTGAAGCCGGTCCGGAGGTCGGTTCCGCCGCCGCCGATCAGCTCGATTCCGGCCGCCGCCCGGATCGGGGCGCTGAGGTGGGCGGTGGCGTCGCAGGCCACCACCCGTACCAGGTCGCGGCGGCCACCGACGGCCCGGACGATCGCGGCGACCTCGAGCAGGGCGCTGCCCAGCTCGGTGTCGCTCACCGAACCCGAGGTGTCGATCACCACGCCGACCCGTGGCGGGTTGCGCCGCAGGCTGGGCAGCACCACCTTCGGCAGGCTCGACGAACGCCGCGACGGGCGGCTGTAGACGTAATCCTCGCCCACCCCGGGCGCGGACGCCGCCGAACGGATCGCGGCACCCAGCAGCTCCCGCCACGGTTGCGGGGGATGAACGACCTTCTCGGCCCAGCGCCGCCAGCCCTGCGGCGCCCGTCCCGGTGCTCCGGTGATGGCCTGTGCCACCCGCAACTGGACCAGATCACGTTCCTGCCCGTTGAGGCCGTGTGCGCCGTTCGGGCCCAGCTCCCACTCCCGGGCCAGGCCGTCCGCCCCGCTGCCGCAGTCCAGCCAGGCCAGCTGACGACGGTAGAGGTTCGGCGGGATGCGGGTGGCGTAATCCTCCATGAGCAGACCGCTCGGCAGCTTCAGCTGACCCGGGTGGATCGCCCCTCGCGGAAACGGGAGGCCGTCACCGTACACATCGTCGTTGATCTCGAAATCGGCCGCGACGTTCATGCGGAGCCGGTCCCCGCGCCCGGTCAGGTCCTTCGCCGCGGCGAGGCGCTCGCCGCGGCCGTGATGGTCGCGCAGCAGGTGGGCGACCTCGTGCACCCACACCGCGGCCAGATCCGTCAGCTCCGTGGCGGCCACGAAAGCGGGGGAGACGTAGCAGCGCCAGTAGCGGTCGACGGCCATCGTCGGCACGGTCGGCGACTCCACCACCCGCAGCGCGAACAGGGCGGTCGCCAGGTAGGGACGCATCTGGGCGGCGTGGAGGCGTGCCGCGTACAGTTTCTCGCTCTCCTCGGCGGTGAGCGTCGCACGTGGCCCGTCCACGACGCCGCCGCCGCGCCGCGCGGGTTCGGTGGGACCGGTCATCGGGCGGCGCCGACCCGCTCGGCGAGCGACAGCACCGGGGCGAGCAGCTCGATGTCGGCCGGCAGCACCCAGTCGGCGCGGCGCAGACCGGCCAGTGCGGTGGCCGGGCCGACGACCAGATCGGGCGGCCCCATCCGCAGCGCCCGCACCAGCACCGTCCACGCGGCGTCCCAGCGGGAACGTTCCGGGCGCTGCCGGATCGCCTCGACCACCCCGTCCAGCACCACCTGCCGCAGGTCGCCGCGGGCCGGGAGCAGGGCGGTGTCCGGTTCGGCCAGCAGCTGCTCCGGGTCGGGCAGGTCCATCCGGTCCAGGAACGCCATCAGCTCCAGCCCGGGGCCGTCGCCGACCGTGCCGCGAACCAGCATCGACAGCACCTCGCGGGACGCGCCGGCCGCGGTGGCGAAGGCGATCAGCCGTACCGTCATGTCCCAGCTGCGCGGCGACGGCCACGGGCCGCCCCGGCGGGTCTCGGTGTCCGGCAGCCGGTGCACCATGGTCGGGCGGGCACGCAGGAAACCGCACACCGCGCGGCGGGCCACGTCCACCGCTTCCGGCAGACGGTCCGGGTCCAGGGCCGGCAGGACGGCGCTCGGCCACGTTCCGCCGAGGCCGCGGACCACCACCTCGTGCTCGTAGGTCCACTGGAGGTGCACGAACCGGTTGGCCAGCGGCGGGCTCAGCTCCCAGCCGTCGGCAGCCGAGGAGCGCGGGTTGGCGGCGGCCACGATCCGTACGCCGTCCGGCAGCCGCAACGCCCCGACCCGCCGTTCCAGCACCACCCGCAGCAGCGCCGCCTGCACGGCCGGCGGGGCGGTCGACAGCTCGTCCAGGAAGAGCAGTCCGCGGCCGGCCCGGACCAGGCGTACCGCCCAGTCCGGGGGTGCCATCGGCACACCCTGCACCGCTGGATCGTCGCCGACGACCGGCAGCCCGGCGAAGTCGGACGGTTCGTGCACGCTGGCGATCACGGTGGTGAGCGGCAGTCCCAGCCCGTCGGCAAGCTGGTTGAGGGTGGCCGTCTTGCCGATGCCCGGCTCACCCCAGAGCAGCACCGGCAGGTCGGCGGCGACGGCCAGGGTGAGCGCGTCGAGCTGGTTGTCGGGCCGCTGCTCGGTACGCGTGTCGGCGAGCAGGGCGAGAAGATCCGTGGCGACGGAAAGCGTCAAGTGAGATCACCTTTGGTGGGAAGAGGGTGGAGGCGCGGGTCCGCGCTCTCTGGATCTAGACGGTGGGGCGTGGACGGCGGCGCGTCCGGTGGTCCCGTCCGCGGCGCCCGAGCCGGCCGAGCGTGGCCTTCCCGGAGAGGCCCGGCTCGCCGAAGAACAGCCCGGCCCGGAACATGCCGTGCCTGACCCGTTCCTCCACGGCGGCCGCGAACTCGTCCCGCAGCTCGCCTTCGGGCAGCCGGGCATCGGTGCCGAGGTGTTCCTCCGCGACGGCCAGCGCCCCGTCGTGATCCCCGTGATCGAGCCGCCCCCGAACCTCGTCAAGGAACACCGGCCGACGCCCGGCCTCGGCGATCACGCCCAGGCAGGGCAGTGGCGGGCCGCCGAGCCGCCGCAGGATCTCCTCCCGCCGCAGCTCGGCGTCGTCGTGGTCGAGCGGTACGAGCATGCCGTCCACCAGCCCGAGCCGGTGCATGGCGCCGCGGCACTCGACGAGCCGCCCGGCGCCGGCCCCGGCCCTGGCGCTGCGCGGCGAGCCCGGAGCGGGCAAGGCGGACTCACCGGGTGCGGGCGTGGGGTGGGCCTCGGGCGGCGTGACGCTGGATTCGGGCGTGGGGTGGGCTTCGGGCGGTGAGGCGCCGGGCGGCGGATCGGCCTCCGGCCACGGCGCCAGCGCGGCCGCGACCAGCGGATGCAGCCGGTCCGCCTCGATCAGTCCGGCCCGGAGCAACTCCAGGTCGGGCAGCACCCAGGTGGCCGCCCACGGCAGCACCAGCCCGGACGGGTCCCCGCCTCGGGTGGCACGCCGTGGACGGTCCTCCCCGAGCACCAGCCGCCGCCCGCCCCCGAGACGAACGGTGACCGGCCCGTCCCGCCCTTCGGCCGCCCGCAGAATCGCGGCTTCGGCTTCCCAGCGGTGCGCCGCGAGTCCTTCCGCGGTGCCCTGCCAATGGTCAGCCCCGCAGCGTTCCCGCAGCTCATGAGCTTGATCGGCGGCCCAGAAGTGGGGATGGAGATCGAGGCGGAAGCGCCGGTCCGGCCGCGCCCGGGGGTGCGGCCCGGCGTCCCGGGACGCCGGATCCCACAACGCGAGACTGATCCGCTGCCCGCCCCCGGCCCATCCGGGAGCGGTCCGCGCCACCAGTTGGACGGCCGTTCCCGGATACCGGGCGAGCGTCATGGTCAGTCCGGGCCGCAGCAGCCCGTCCGGCGCCACCCGCGGAAGATGCCAGCGCAGCAACTCGGGCGCCATCCGCCGAAGATCGGCACGCACCATCGCCGCGAGTCCACGCCCGTGAGCCCGGCCGATCACACGAAGATTGAAATCGATGTCCACATGCGCCGCCGCACACGCCCCGGCCCAGTCTCCGGCCAGACGCCGCGCGGTAGCGGCCTCGATCATCGAAGGCGGCACGGCGAACTCCCGCACACGCCGCCAGTTCTGACGACGGGATTCCCCGTTCGCAATCCAGGAGCGCATCAGCACTCACCTTTTGCGAACGAAACCCCCGATCCACAAACGAAGGTAATCATCGCCGGGGACTGTACAGCCCCCGTTCCGCCCCTGTCACCCCCGAAAACAAACCTGCTATTTGTCCGCCTTTCCATAATTCTTCCTTTCTGGTACGCGGAAGTCCGTCCCCAACCGCACCCGCCCTGTCCCGCCGAGCCCCGCGAGCATCTGCCACCCCAGGCCATAGCGCGCCCGCCGGGCCATCTGCCCCTTCAAGCCGTCGCCCATCCCCGCAGACAGGTGTGTCCGTTCGCAGGTGGCGATGCGCAGGAGCCGATCCTCTTCGGCTGGCGCTGAGCGTCGCCTCAACGCTGCCGTGACAGCGCCGACCCTGCTGGCCAGATAGCCCGCCCCGCCCGCCTGCATGCTCGCCGGGCGGGGCCGCACAGCGCACCGACGGTGTGCCCCGGGTACCGCTGTGGCGCTGGTGAGCGACCGCGCGGGGCCTTGCGTGTGTGCCGAATCGCTTGGCCCCGTCTGCTGGCCGGGCGGGGCCGCACAGCGTACCGATGGTGTGGCCCGGGTACCGCTGTGGCGCTGGTGAGCGACCGCGCGGGGCTTTGCGTGTGTGCCGAATCGCTCGGCACCCTCTGCCCGCCGGGCGGGCGCCCTCAGCGCACCGACGGTGCGCCCTGCCGCCCTGTCGCCCTGGCGTCCTGTCGTCCTGGCGTCCTGTCGTCCTGGCGTCCTGTCGTCCTGGCGTTCTGGCGTCCTGTCGCCCTGGCGTCCTGGCGTTCTGGCGTCCGGTGGGCGGAGGGCCGGCGTGCAGGGCGATGTGTGCTCGGAGAACGTGACACCCGTAGTGGGTGTGACGACACCCGTTGCGGGTGT
>NZ_JBFAMR010000026.1:0-107740 GCF_040656595.1 Actinoplanes sp. NPDC049802 | reverse complement strand
GCCTGATCGGGCGGCTGGCGCCGCACGATCCGGCCCGGGCGGCTGGCGCCGCACGGGCCACTGGGTCCGGCTTTCTCGCGACGCGGCTGCCGGGTCGCGGCCGTGGTGCGCCGTCGGGTGAGAGATCGTCTTCGGCTGGCTTTCAGGGCTGACCCTGCTGGCCAATTCGCCCCGCCCCGCCCGCCTGCACGCCCACCGGGCGGGCGGGGGGCGCACAGCGCTCCGACGGTGCGCCCCGAGCACCGCTGTGACACTGGTGAGCGACCGCGCGGGGCCCTGCGTGCGTGCCGAATCGCTCGGCCCCCTCTGCCCGCCGGGCGGGCGCCCCCAGCGCTCCGACGGTGCGCCCTGCCGCCCTGCCGCCCTGTCGCCCTGCCGCCCTGTCGCCCTGTCGCCCTGCCGCCCCGGCGTCCTGCCGCCCTGTCGCCCTATAGCCCTGTCGTCCTGGCGTCCTGTCGCCCCGGCGCCCTGGCGTCCGGTGGTCGGAGGGCCGGCGTGCAGAGCGATGTGTGCTCGGAGAACACGACACCCATAGTGGGTGTGACGACACCCGTTGCAGGTGTCACGTCTGCCGAACACCGATAGCCCGTGATCCGCGTCCCGCCTCCCCCGACGAAGACTCGTTCCTGCGTGCGCGGCCAGCCGGTGAACGTGGCGGTGGTTGCGTGTGACGGCCGGCCGATGCCACACGCTGAAATCCACGGGACGGCGTCACCGCCGGTGGCCGGAGGGCGGCGTGCAGGGCGATGTGTGCTCGGAGAACACGACACCCGTCGTGGGTGTGACGACACCCGTTGCGGGTGTCACGTCTGCCGAACACCGATAGCCCGTGATCCGCGTCCCGCCTCCCCCGACGAAGACTCGCTCCTGCGTGCGCGGCCAGCCGGGGAACGTGGCGGTGATGGCGAGTGGCGGCCAGCCGATGCCACACGCTGGAGTCCACGGGACGGCGTCACCACCGGTGGCCGGAGGGCCAGCGTGCAGAGCGATGTGTGCTCGAAGAACACGACACCCATAGTGGGTGTGACGACACCCGTTGCAGGTGTCACGTCTGCCGAACACCGATAGCCCGTGATCCGCGTCCCGCCTCCCCCGACGAAGACTCGCTCCTGCCTGCGCGGCCAGCCGGGGAACGTGATGGTGATGGCGTGTGACGGCCGGCCGGTGCCGCACGGTGGGGTTCACGGGGCAGCGTCAGCGGCGGTCGCCGGGGAGTCATCACCGGCAGGCCGGGTCGTTTCGCCGGTCTTGCTCAGGGACGAGCGCACCGTTCACGCAACGCCGTCCGCATCCGCAACCACCGCAACGGACGAGTCTTCACCGGTCACCGACACGGTCGCCGTCGCCGTCGTCGGTCATCGAATCCCTGATCCAGGTCCGGTCCCCGCTACCTCGCACCCGCGTCGTGAGGCCTGGCGAAGCGGGGCCGGACCGGACATGCGCTGATAGCGAGCCTTCATTGATAAGCCGGCAGGGTCAGCCCTGACATAGATGGCAAAACGCTCGCCCTCGCCCCGCCCGTGCCGGCCAGGTGGGCGCGCACAGCGCACCGATCATGTGCCCGGACCACCGCTACGACACCCGTGAACGACCACGCAAAGCCAGACGTGCGCGCCGGTCGGCACCTACCGGCCGCGGGAAGGCACGGAGAACAATCGGCCATCAGCATCAGAGCTGACATGTCGGCTGTTCAAGGAAAGCTGGTGGAGAGCCCTTTCTTGAACAGCCGGCAGGGTCAGCGTTGAGAGCCGGCCGGGCCACCGAGGTCAGCCCGGTGGGCGCGGCACGGGATCGAGCCGGCAGGTGCTCGCGTGGCTCGGCGGGACGGTGCCCGTGGGTGGGGAGGGTTCATCTCCGTACCGGTGAATGTGGGGTTGCCGTTCAGGCCGGAGCCAGGACGATCTCGGCCCGGGCGCGCCCGGCCCGTTCGCTGACGATGGCCAGGACCTCGCCGGCCGGATCGAAGACGGCGTAGGGGCCGTCGATGCCGGCCGCCGCGAGCGGGCCGCCGTGACGGAGGACGCGGGTCTCCTCCTCGGTGGCGGTGCGCTGCGGGAAGGACCGGCGGGCCGCCTCGGACAGCGGGAGGCCGATCACGTCGGGGGCGCGTTCCTCGAGTTCGGCGAGGGTGGCGGCGGCGTCCAGGGTCATGCCGCCGACCGCGGTACGGCGCAGTGCGGTGAGGTGCCCGCCGACGCCGAGCGTGTTGCCGAGGTCACGGGCGATGGCCCGGATGTACGTGCCGGAGGAGCAGGTCACGTCGATGTCCACGTCGATGACGTCGCGGCCCTCGGGTCGCCGGATGTCGAGGACGTCGAGCCGGTGGACGGTGATCCGCCGCGCCGGGATCTCCACCGACTCACCTTCACGGACCCGCTTGTACGCCCGCTGCCCGTTGATCTTGATGGCGCTCACCGCGCTCGGGACCTGGTCGATCTCGCCGGTCTGAACGGTCAGCCCGGCCCGGACGGCGTCGTCGGTGACCGCACCGGTGGAGGCGGTCGCGGTCACCTCGCCCTCGGCGTCGTCGGTGACCGTGGACTCGCCGAGCCGGATGGTCGCGGCATAGCTCTTCTCCGAACCGATCACATAGGTCAGCAGGCGGGTCGCCCGGTTCACCCCGATGATCAGCACGCCGGTCGCCATCGGGTCCAGCGTGCCCCCGTGCCCCACTCGCCGGGTCTTCGCCAGCCGGCGGATCCGGGCGACGACGTCGTGCGACGTCATCCCGGCCGGTTTGTCCACCACGATCAGTCCGTCCGTGTTCACCGGCTCACCCTATTTCCCCGCCCGGCCCGAGGTGGCCGTGCCCTGCCGCGCGCATGGCGAAGAGCGCCTCGGCCTCTACCGGGTGACGCCCGTGACCACCCAGTGCGGTGAGCGCCACCGCCACATCAGCGCCACGAAGCGGCCGAGCGTGAACAGGCCGAGACCGGCCCAGACGCCACCGAGGCCGAGGTCGAAGGCATAGGCCAGCCAGATCGCCGGAAGAAAGCCGAACAGGGCGGACAGCACCGTGACGGTACGCAGGAAGGCCACGTCCCCGGCGCCGATGAACACCCCGTCGAGGGCGTAGACGACCCCGGCGATCGGGAGCAGCGCCACGAACCACGGCCAGATGACGGCGGCCTGCTGGTGGACGGCCGGGTCGCCGCTGAACCAGCCGGGCACCACCGGGGCGCCGGCCGCCGCGAGGGCCGCGAAGGCGAGGGCGGCCATGCCGCCGGCGAGGGTGACGCGGCGGGCCACGTCGCGGGCCTCGTGTTCGTCGCCGGCTCCGAGAGACGCCCCGACCAGCGACTGCGCCGCGATCGCGACCGCGTCGAGGGCCAGCGCCGCGAAGAACCAGAGCTGCAGCACGATCTGGTGGGCGCCGACGGCAGCGACGCCGAAGCGGGCCGCCACCGCGGTCGCGGACAGGAAGCACGCCTGGAAGGCGGCGCCGCGGATCAGCAGGTCACGACCGAGTACCAGCTGGCGCACGATGATCGAGGGCACCGGCCGCAGAGCCCGGGTCTCGCGGACCAGCGCGGCCAGGAAGAGGGCGCCGCCGAGACTCTGCGCCGTGACGTTGGCGATGGCGGAGCCGGTCAGGCCGAGTCCCGCCGGGTAGACCAGGATCGGGCAGAGCATCGCGGACAGCACGTTCGCGCCGAGGACGATCCACAGCGGACGGCGGGTGTCCTGCACGCCGCGCATCCAGCCGTTCCCGGCGGCGGCCAGCAGCAGGCCGGGCGCGCCCAGGACGGCGATCCGCAGCCAGCCGGCAGCGGCTTCGGCGATCTCCGGGTCACCGGCCAGCAGGGTGGTGAGCGGGCCGGCGCCGACCAGGCCGAGCACCGCCAGCAGGACGCCGGCGGCGAGAGCCGTCCAGGAGGCCTGGACCCCCTCGGCGACCGCGGCGTGCCGGTCGCCCGCGCCGAAGCGGCGGGCGGCGCGGCCGGTGGTCCCGTACGCCATGAGCGTGCCGAACCAGGCGGCCAGCGACATGACGGTGCCGCCGATGGCGACGGCGGCCAGCGGGACGGCGCCGAGATGCCCGACGACGGCGGTGTCCACGAGCACGTAGAGCGGCTCGGCGGCCAGCACCACGAGGGCGGGCAGCGCCAGGCCGGCGATCCGGCGGGCGGTCGCGGTGCGCCGTGGGTGGGTGTACGCGTCGACAGGCGGGCTCATGGCTTCCCATGATGCCCGCCTGGAGGTAAGGGCCGCAACGCAGCCCTGTCACTTACCCCCACCGACTCCGCGCGGACCCTTACTGACGCGTGTCCAGGGAGGTCTGGAGTGCCTGGCGGGCCTGCTCGCGGGCGTCGTCGGTGGGCTGAGGCTTCGGCTTGGCAGCCATGAGAGGGAGTTCCTTCCAACGGGTGCGGGCGCGCCGTGAGACGGAGCGCCCCTAAGGGTCGAGCGGGGCGTCACTCGCCGGCCCGGGATCGCCGGGCCACTGGCTCAGGTGACGCCGGCCCGGGCCGGTGGACCCGGGTGGCTCGAGGCCTCGCGGAAGGCGGTGGTGGCAGCCGCGCGAAACCAAATCACCGTTCAGGAACCCAAACTAACGTTCACTCATGCCGCCGCAGGGCTGGATCCCGCGATCCGGGATGAGAAAAGCGGGGCCCACCCCTTCGGATGACCCCCGCTCAGCAGCGAGAACACAACTCAGCTCAGGTGTTCGTCCAAAATCCGACGCACGGTGTCCACCACGTCGGCGGCTTCGCCGTACGCGGTGAAGCCGGCCGCCAAGCGGTGCCCACCGCCGCCCTGCGACATCGCCACGCCGCTCACGTCGACCGCACCCTTGCTGCGCAGCGACACCGACCACTCACCGGCCGCGACCTGCTTCACCACCACCGCCACGTCCGCCTCGGCCACCGAGCGGACCGGGTCGATCAGGGCGTCCAGCACGTACGGAGGCTGGCCGTGCCGCTCCAGGTCGGCGAGCGTGGCGTAGGTCCACACCATGCCCCGCCCACCGGCCGCGGCCGGCTCCAGGACGGCCCGTCCGAGCACCTCACCGGTGAGCTTCATGGCGCCGAACGGACGGCTGTCGAAGATCCGCCGGGAGATCTCACCCGGCCGGATCCCGGTGGCGATCAGCCGCGCCGCCAGCTCGTGAACCGTTACCGTGGTCATGTCGAACTTGAACGAACCGGTGTCGGTCGCCAGAGCCACGTAGAGGCACTCGGCGATCTCCGCGTCCAGCGGCACCCCGAGCCGGGCCAGCAGCTCGTCGGCGACCACCGAGGTGGCGGCCGCCCGCGGGTCGACCAGGCGCACCGTGCCGAAACCGGTGTTCGACGCGTGATGGTCCAGCACCACGCTGACCGGCGCCGCGGCGAGCCGCCCGGCCAGCCCGCCGAGACGTGACTCGCTCGCCACGTCGAAGACCACCACCAGCCGGGGCGCGGCGTAGGCCTCCGTCTCCGGTGCCAGCAGGGCCGAGCCGGGCAGCCCGGCATAGGGGCCGGGAACAGCGAATTCTCCGGGGAACGAGGCCCGTACCCGGGTGTACCCCAGCCGCCGCAGCCCCAGCCCGAAGCCGAGCATGCTGCCCAGCGCGTCCCCGTCCGGGTTCACATGGCAGATCAGCTGAACCTCGTCGTCCGCGCCGGTGCAGCGGACCGCCGCGACCGCGGCGGCCCACTGCTCGGCGGCCGGCCCGGACAGGGTCACCCGTGATCCTCCCGGGCACCGACCCGCTCGGCCTCGTCGTCCTCGGTCTCGTCGTCCTCGCTCTTGTACGGGTCCGGGTCGCCGGCGTATTTCGCCCCGGCGGCCAGCCGCTGCACCTCCTGGTCGCGGTGCTTGGCCTGGGCCAGGAGGTCGTCGATCTCCTTGACGTGGGTCTGCACGTTGTCCAGCACGAACGTCAGGCTCGGCGAATGCCGCAGCCCGAGCGCGTGGCCGACCCGGCTGCGCAGCATGCCCTTGGCGCTCTCCAGGGCCGCGGCGGTCGAGGCCTGCTCCGTCGCGTCACCGAGAACCGTGTAGAAGACCGTCGCCTCACGCAGGTCGCCGGTGATCCGGGCATCAGTGACCGTCAGCATGCCGAGGCGGGGATCCTTGATCTCCCGCACCAGCGAAGCCACCAGCTCCCGGACGCGTTCCGCGTGCCGGCGTGTCTTGGCTGGGTCCGACATTTCGCCCACCTCCGACTGTTCATCCCGCGGGTCAGCGTGCCCCCGCCCAACTGATGAAGCGTACCCAGCGTCAATCCTCGTCGCCGTACAGCCGTCGCTTGACGGAGAGCAGCTCGACCTCGGGACGGCCGGCCAGCTGGTTCTCACAGGTGTCGACGACGGAACGGGCCTGAGCCGGGTCCGCCGCCACCACGGCTACCCCCAGCAGCGCCCGCCCATGCAGGTCATGGAAGCCCACCTCGGCGGCGCTGACCTCGAACTTCTTCAGCATCGCCAGAATCGGGCGGACATAGGAACGCTTCTGCTTCAGCGAACGGGAGTCACCGGGCAGAAGCAGATCGAAGACTGCGGTCTCGGTATACATCAGCGAGCAGGGTACTGACAACGGACCGGGTCAGCGCGGGGTTTTCCGGGCCACCACCACATCACGCTCGATCCCCTGGTCCACCCGGTGCTCGAGCGGCAGGTGCTCGACCAGCTCCAGCCCGCTCGCCAGCAGAATGTCCTCGGCCAGCTCCCGCTTGGCGACCTTGGTGTTCCAGGACAGGCCGATCGCGCCGCCCGGGCGCAGCAGCGGCAGCCACTGCGGCACGGCCCGCTCCAGCAGGTCCAGCGGGCGCCGCGACAGGCCGCCCTCGTCGTCGTAGCTGCCGTGCGCGATCCCGTACGGCAGGTCGGCCACCAGCACGTCCGCCACGTTGCCCCGGATCAGCCCGTCCAGCCCCGTGGTGTCGGCGTGCAGCACGGTCACCTTCTGCACGGCGCCGGCCTTGTGATCGTCCTTGCTGGCCGCCATGGTCACCTCCAGGCGGCGCGCGGCCCGGCGGCCCTGCCGGCGCACCGGGACCAGCTCGGCGGTGTGCTTGAGCCGCTTGCGCTTCAGCCAGGTCTGCAGGAACAGCTTGTAGGCCTCGACGTCCTTGCCGTCGATCTCCACGCCGATGGCGTCGTAGCCGTACATCAGCGCCTGGTTCAGCGTGGTGCCGCGGCCGCACACCGGGTCGAGGACGGTGAGATGCCCGTCCAGCATCCGCCCGGCCGAGGCGGACGCCAGCACCGTGAGATTCAGCACCAGCTTGGTGAACTGCTCGTTGGTCTTCCCGGCGTACTTCGGGATGGTGATCAGGTCGCTGTCATACCGCGCCAGCGGCGCGAGCGCCAACGGCCGCAACAGGCCGTCGTCCACCCGCTCGAAGAGGGCGTGGGCCGAGGAGAGATTCGAGACGTACGCGATGTCGCGCTCGGAGAGATCGGCGGAGAACGTCAGGTACTCCACCCCGCCCAGCACGGTCACGTCGACGTCGGCCAGACCCGATGACAGCACCGGCCCGAACGCGGCCAGCTCCGCCTGGGACATGCGGGACGCCTGGTCGGCGTAGACACGGTTGGCGGACGGCGCGAGCAGCATGGCGTAGCGGGACATGCCGCCATCCTCCCAGCCGCCCCTCGGCGCCCGCCGACGGGACCCGCACCGCCGGGCGAAGCCACCCGCGCAGCGAGAGCGCGGCCGCCGGGCTCAGCCCGGCGGCCGCGGCAGAGGCGTGCCCGGGCAGCGCCTCGCGGGGCGCCACGGGACGGCCCTGCTCGACGGGGGCGGCCGTGCCCGTACCGAAGGAAAAGCCGACGGCCCGGCGCTCGCACGCCGGGCCGTCGGGAGTCGCGGAGCTTACGCCCGCGGCTTCTCACGCATCTCGAAGGTCTCGATCACGTCGCCGACCTGCGGCGAACCGTAACCGCTCAGCGTCAGACCACACTCGAAGCCCTCGCGGACCTCGGTCGCGTCGTCCTTGAACCGCTTGAGCGAGCTGATCGTGACGTTGTCCGCCACCACGGTGCCCTCGCGGATGACGCGGGCCTTGGTGTTGCGGCGGATGAGACCGGACCGGACGATACAGCCAGCGATGAGACCGATCTTGGACGAGCGGAACACCTCGCGGATCTCCGCCGTGCCGAGCTCGACCTCCTCGTACTCCGGCTTGAGCAGGCCCTTGAGCTCGGCCTCGATCTCCTCGATGGCCTGGTAGATCACGCTGTAGTAGCGGATCTCCACGCCGGAGCGGTCGGCCAGTTCCTTGACCTTGTTCGACGCACGGACGTTGAACCCGATGATCGTCGCGCTCTGGTCGGAGGAGGCGGACGCCAGGTTGACGTCGCTCTCGGTGATCGCACCGACGCCGCGGTGGATGACCTTGAGCTGCACCTCTTCCGGAATGTCGATCTTGAAGAGCGCGTCCTCGAGAGCCTCGACCGAACCCGAGCCGTCACCCTTGATGATCAGGGTGAGCGAAGCCTTCTCGCCCTCCTTGATCTCCTTGACGATCTCGTCGATCGTCTTCGGGCGGGTCGAGTTCGCGAAGGTCGCCGCACGACGGCGAGCCTGCCGCTGCTCGGCGATCTGCCGCACGGTGCGGTCGTCCTCAGCCGCGAGGAACGTGTCACCGGCGCTCGGCACCGAGGTCAGACCCAGGACCAGGACCGGACGCGCCGGACCCGCCTCGGCGATCTGCTGGCCGTTCTCGTCGAGCATGGCCCGGACGCGACCGTGGGCACCACCGGCGACGATCGAGTCACCGGCACGCAGCGTGCCCTTCTGCACCAGGACGGTGGCGACGGCGCCGCGACCCTTGTCCAGGTGGGCCTCGACCGCGACACCCTGGGCGGGGCCGTCGATCGGGGCGGTCAGCTCGAGCGCCGCGTCGGCGGTCAGCAGGACGGCCTCGAGGAGGTCGTCGATGCCGATGCCGGGCTTGGCCGCGACGTTGACGAACATCGTGTCGCCGCCGTACTCCTCGGCGAGCAGGCCGTAGTCGGTCAGCTGCTGCCGGACCTTGTCCGGGTTGGCGTCCGGCTTGTCGACCTTGTTCACCGCGACGACGATCGGCACGTCGGCCGCCTTCGCGTGGTTGAGCGCCTCGACCGTCTGCGGCATGACGCCGTCGTCGGCCGCGACCACCAGGATCACGATGTCGGTCACCTTGGCGCCACGGGCACGCATGGCGGTGAACGCCTCGTGACCCGGGGTGTCGATGAAGGTGATCGCCCGCTCCTCCCCCTGGTGGGGGACGACGACCTGGTAGGCGCCGATGTGCTGGGTGATGCCACCCGCCTCGCCGGCGACCACGTTGGTCTTGCGGATCGCGTCGAGCAGCTTGGTCTTACCGTGGTCGACGTGACCCATGACGGTCACCACCGGCGGACGGGTGACCAGACGGTCCTCCGCCACCTCGGCGTCGAGGTCGATGTCGAACTGCGCGAGCAGCTCGCGGTCCTCGTCCTCGGGGCTGACGATCTTCACGGTGAAGCCCAGGTGCTCGCCCAGCAGCAGCAGGGTGTCGTCGGACACCGACTGCGTGGCGGTCACCATCTCGCCCAGGTTGAACATCTCCTGGACGAGCGAGCCCGGGTTGGCGTTGATCTTGTCGGCGAAGTCGGAGAGCGACGCGCCGCGCGAGAGCCGGATCTCCTGGCCGTTACCGCGCGGAGCACCGGAGCTCATCTGCGGAGCGGACAGGTTGTCGAACTCTTGACGCCGCTGCTTCTTCGACTTACGGCCACGGGTCGGCCGGCCACCCGGACGCCCGAAGGCACCCGCGGCACCGCCGCCACGGCCACGGCCACCGGCGCCACCGGGACGGCCGGGCGCACCAGCGCCGACCGGACCGCCGCCGCCACCACCGGGACCACCCGGACGGAAGCCGCCACCAGCGCCGCCGCCGCCACCAGGGCGGAAGCCGCCACCAGCGCCGCCGCCGCCACCGGGACGGAAGCCGCCACCAGCGCCGCCGCCACCACCGCCGCGGTAGCCGCCGCCACCGCCACCGGGGCCGCCACGGCCACCGCCGGGACCACCCGGACGACCGGCACCACCGGCGCCGCCGGGACCGGCCGGACGACCGGGACGCTGCGCGGGCATCGAGGCGGGACTGGGCCGCGGCGGCATCGAGGCAGGGCTCGGCCGCGGCGGCATGCCCGCCGGGTTCGGACGCGGCATCGAGGCCGGCGACGGGCGCGAAGCCCCGCCACCGGAGACACCGAACGGGTTGTTACCCGGACCGCGCGCGGGCGGGCGCGGAGCTCCGCCGGCCGGACCGGGACGAGGACCACCGGGGGTGCCGGGGGTCGTGGAACGGGTCGCCGCCGGAGAGCCCGGACGCGGCGGGACGCTGCCCGGACCGGGACGCGGGCCACGCTGGCCACCGCCCTCGGACGGGCCCTGGCGGCGCTCGGCGTCCCGGGAACGGGCTGCCTGCGCTGCCTGAGCGGCCTTGACCGCGGCCTCCTGCTCGGCCTTCAGCGCCGAGGCACGGGCCTCAGCGGCCGCCACCTCGATGTCGTGCGCGCTGGCCGGCTTGGCGACCGGACCGGGCGTCGGGCCCGGACGGCCGCCCGGCGGCTTGGGCCGCGCGAACTGGCCGGGCGAGGGCGCCGGGGAGGTTGGCGTGTTGGTGGGCGCTCCCGGCGTGGGACCCGGGCGGCGCGGCGGCTGGGGCCGCCCCATCGGCGGTCCCGGCCGCGGGGCCGTGGACGCGCTCGAACCACCGGACGCTGCGGGAGACACCGGAGACGACGGGGACGCCGGAATGGCGCCACCCTGCTCCAGGGCGCCACGGAGCCGCCGGGCCACGGGGGCCTCGACGGTGCTGGACGCGGATTTGACGAACTCGCCCATTTCTTTCAACTTGGCGAGAACGGTCTTGCTGTCGACCCCGAACTCTTTGGCGAGCTCGTGTACGCGGGCCTTGCCTGGCACTGCACTCCTCACTTCGAGGTCGTGCGAGCAGTACCCGCACAGACCTCACTCGTGCACTAGAAGCCTGGTCATTTCAGGGACTTCATCGTGTGCTCATCTGGGTCGTCCTACCTTGCTGGGTCGTGACGAGGCTGCTACGCCGCGCCATCGGTGGATCCGGACGGCACGGGGACCGTACGGATGTGCTCCGCGAGCAGCTCTGGGTCAGCAAATCCAGTGAGACGCAACGCACGCCCGAAGGCGCGACGTCGCTCTGCCTGCGCGAAGCAGGCCGGATCGGGATGCAGATGAGCTCCCCGCCCCGGCAGTCGGCGGGCCGGATCGGGCAGAAGCCGGAGGTTTCCCTCCGAATCTGCCGCGACGAACCGCAGCAATGAAGCGGCCGGCGCGCGTTTGCGGCAGCCGACGCAGGTTCGCGTCGGGCCGACCGAGTCCAAGTCTACCCCTCGACCGCGCCGACCGCGTATCCGGTCAGTTCCCCGCCTCGGCCGCATCACGGTCCGAGACTCCGGTCGGCTCGCTGTCCGAACGGATGTCGATGCGCCATCCGGTGAGACGGGCGGCGAGCCGGGCATTCTGTCCCTCCCGGCCGATGGCCAGTGACAGCTGGAAGTCCGGCACGGTCACCCGGGCCGTTCGGCTGGCCGCGTCCACCACCTCGACCCGCAGGGCCTTGGCCGGTGAGAGCGCGTTGCCGACGAAGTGGGCCGGGTCGTCCGACCAGTCGATGATGTCGATCTTCTCGCCGTGCAGCTCGCTCATCACCGCGCGGACACGCTGGCCCATCGGGCCGATGCACGCGCCCTTCGCGTTCACCCCCGAGACGGTCGACCGCACCGCGATCTTCGTACGGTGACCTGCCTCACGTGCGATGGCGGCGATCTCCACGGTCCCGTCCGCGATCTCCGGCACCTCGAGGGCGAACAACTTCTTCACCAGGGCCGGGTGCGAGCGGGACAGGGTGATCTGCGGGCCGCGGAAACCCTTGGCCACGTGCACCACGATGCAGCGGATCCGGGCGCCGTGCGGGTACGCCTCCCCCGGCACCTGCTCGGACTGCGGCAGAACCGCCTCCAGCTTGCCCAGGTCCACGGTCACGATGTTCTTCTCGGCCCTGGCCGCGTCCGCCTGCACCACGCCGGTGACCAGGTCGCCGTCGCGCCCCGCGTACTCACCGAAGTGCTGCTCGTCGGTGGCCTCCCGGAGACGCTGGAGAATGACCTGCTTGGCGGTCATCGCGGCGATCCGGCCGAAGTCGTGCGGGGTGTCGTCCCACTCCCGGACCACCGAGCCGTCCGCGTCCAGCTCCTGCGCCAGGACGGAGGCGACGCCGCTCTTGCGGTCGATGTCCACCCGGGCGTGGCTCTCCGCTCCCTCGGTGTGCCGGTAGGCGGTCAGCAGAGCGGTCTCGATGGCCGCCAGGATGGTCTCGAACGGGATCTCCCGCTCGCGCTCCAGGGCGCGCAGCGCCGCGAGGTCGATGTTCATTCCCCGCCCTCCCCTTCGTCGTCGTCTTCTTCGCCGTCCTCGTCACCGAAGTCGGCCTCGTCCATACGCTTGAACTCGATCTGGACCTTGCCCGGTCCCAGCCCGGCGAAGCCCAGCTCGTGGGTCTGACCGTCCACGTCCAGCGTCACGCCGGACTCGGTGACCTCGATGACCCGCCCGGTGAGCCCGCCGACCGCGACCAGGCGGCCGATGTTGCGGCGCCAGTGGCGTGGCTCGGTCAGCGGCCGGTCCACCCCGGGCGAGCCGACCTCCAACTGGTACTCCCCGGCGAGCAGCTCGCCGCCGGACTCCTCGGCCAGGTCGAGGGCCTCGGAGATCTCCCGGGAGACCACCGCCACGTCGTCCAGCCCGACACCACCGTCGGTGTCGATCAGCACCCGGACCACGAACCGGCGGCCGGCCCGGGACAGGGTGAGGTCCTCCAGGTCGTAGCCGGCCTCGGCGACCACCGGCTCGATCACCGCACGGATCCGGGAGCGGGCCGCACCCAGGTCGACCCGGGGCTGGGCAGGGGCATTGCGGGTATCCGGCTCCGGCCTGGTGCGGCGGCTGCCGGGGCGTCCACCGGGCCGGGCCCCGGCGCGACCACGCTGCGTCATCGGGCTCGACCTCTCGTTAGCTTTCTCGCAGGAACGACTATATGCCGCCGGGCCCGATGCGGCCCCGCGGCTGACGCTGAGCGTAACGCGCCGGTGGGCGGGTCGGAGCAGCGCCGCACCGAATGGTGTTGACTGGCCGGGTGCTATCGACTTCACGGCGGCTCCTGCTCGGGACGGCGCTGAGCGCCACCGCCCTGGCCGGGTGTGGTCTCCTCGACCGCACGCCTGCGCCGGACCCGCTGCCGGACCCGCTGCAACCCCTGTTGGACGAGGCTCTGGCGCTGGCCGCGGCGTACGACCGGGTGATCCTGGCGGACGCCGCGCTGGCCGCCCGGCTGACCCCGCTGGCCGACGATCACCGGGCGCACGCCACCGAGCTGGCCCGGGTGATCGGCACGACCGCGCCGTCGGCGGCCCCGCCCGCCTCGGCACCGGCCGGCGCCGCCGACACCACGGCCACGCTGCGTAAGGCCGAACAGGCCGCGCAGAAGACGGCGATGGCGGCGTGCAAGGCGGCGCCCCGGGAACGGGCCGGGCTCGCCGGGTCGATCGCGGCCTGCCGGGCCACGCATGCCGAGGCGCTGCGCTGACGGGCTACTGTCCACGGCGTGACGGAACAACTCGCCGCCGCCCTCGCCGCCGAGGAGGCGGCCATCTACGCGTACGGCGTGATCGGGGTGCGCCTGAGCGACGCCGACGAGGTGTCCCGGGCCCGGGCCTGTGAGCTGGAGCACCGCCGCCGGCGGGACGAGCTGGTGGACCGGCTCGACGAGCTCCGGGCCAGCACGGCGCCCGCGCCCCCGGCGTACCGGCTGCCGTTCGAGGTGGCCGATCGGGAGGACGCGCTGAAGCTGGCCGTCCATGTGGAGGACGGCGTGGCACAGGCCTGGCGGGCGCTGCTGCCGGTGACCGACGGCGACGAACGGGCCGATCCGCTGTCGTATTTGACCGACTCGGCAGTTCGCGCGACACGATGGCGCCGGATCGCCGAGGTCACGCCGCTGACGATGGCGTTTCCGGGGCGGCCGGGCTGATGATCGGCCCACCCCGGGAGGGCGGATGGCCGACAATGGTGGGGTGATCGACGAGCTCGACGCCTCCTCGCCCCGTGGGTCGCTCGCTATCCGTCTCCGCGACGTCATCCAGCAACGATGGTCCGCCGAGGTGCAGGCCATCGGGCTGTCCGGCTCGATGGCGCACGGCGACGACAGCGAGAGCAGCGACGTCAACGTCGTGGTGGTCACCTACCGTCCGAAGACGGGTCCCCGGTCCGCGCTGCGCAAGGTCGACGGCATCCCGGTCGACCTGCGGGTGGTCACCGCCGAGCAGGGGCTGGGCGAGGCCCGTCAGCTGACGCCGCGCTGGCCGCTGCTGGCCGACTGCTACCTCACCACGTTTCCGCTCTACGACCCGCAGAACTGGTTCGCCGACCGGCGGGAGGCCCACCTGTCGCTGCTCGCCGAGGCGCGGCCGATGGAGTTCACCGGCCTGGCCCGGCAGGACTGGGCGGTCGCGAGTGGCGCGCACACCCGGGCCGTGCGGCTCGCCCAGTGGTATGACACCGACGCCGCCATGATCCTGATGGCCGAGGCCCGGCTGCACGCCGCCCTGGTGACCGGTCTCCTGACCCGCACCCACTTCCGCAACGCGCCGGACGCGGTGAAGCGCACCGGCGTGGCCGCGGCCGACATGCAGGAGCTGGGCGCGATCCTCAAATACCAGGCCGAGGAGCTGACCGCCCGCGGCCGCCCGGTGGACGGCCGCCTCGGCGCGCTCTTCGACTGATCCGTTTCACGGAAGGGTCAGGATCTCGTGACCGTCCTCGGTGACCACCAGTGTGTGCTCGAACTGGGCGGTCCACCGGCGGTCCTTCGTGACGACCGTCCAGCCGTCCTTCCAGATCTCGTACTCATACGTGCCGAGCGTGATCATCGGCTCGATGGTGAACGTCATGCCCGGTTCCATCACCGTGGTGAGCTGCGGGTTGTCGTAATGCGGAACATACAGGCCGGAGTGGAACGTCTCGCCGATGCCGTGTCCGGTGAAGTCACGGACCACGCCGTAGCCGAACCGCCGGGCATACGCCTCGATGACCCGGCCGATCACGTTGATCGGGCGGCCCGGGGCGACCGCGCGGATGCCCCGCATCATCGCCTCGTGAGTGCGCTCGACCAGCAGCCGGGCCTCCTCGCTGACGTCGCCCACACAGAACGTGGCGTCGGTGTCCCCGTGCACCCCGTCGAGGTACGCCGTGACGTCCACGTTGATGATGTCGCCGTCCTCCAGCACCGTGGAGTCCGGGATGCCGTGGCAGATCACCTCGTTGAGCGAGGTGCAGCAGGACTTCGGGAAGCCCTTGTAGCCGAGCGTCGACGGGTAGGCGCCGTGGTCGAGCAGGAACTCGTGCACCACCCGGTCGATCTCGTCGGTGGTCACGCCCGGTTTGCAGTGCTCGCCGGCCAGCTGGGTGGCCTGCGCCGCGATCCGCCCCGCGACCCGCATTCTCTCGATGACCTCGGGGGTCTGGACATGCGATCCGTGCCATTCACGCGGGCGTTTCCTGCCCACGTACTCAGGGCGGACGATGTGCGCGGGGACCGGCCGCTCCCGCGAGCGTCTTCCCGGCACGAGTGGGGCACGAACGGTCATGAGCACAGCCTAACCGGCCGCCCCGGCGCCGACCGGACCCGTCCTTGCCGCCCCCGGGACCCTGTGAAATCGTGTTCTCGTGGATCAAGACGGCCTGGACCCCAACTTCTCGGCGGTCGGTGAGGTGACCGGTGACCGGGTCGCCGTCACGGTGACCGGCGAGGTCGACATGGCGACCGCCGACGCGCTGTTCCAGGCCGCCACCCCGGACCGGGTCACCGCCGCCCTGCTGGACCTGCGGGCCGTGACCTTCTTCGACTCGGCGGCCATCCACACGCTGATCCGGCTGGCCGACCACTACCCGGGTGCGCTCGAGGTCTACCCGTCCGACCGGGTGCGCCGGGTGCTGGACATCTCCGGGCTCGGCGACCAGCCCTGGCTCAAGACGGGCTGAGCGGGCGCCGCAGCGTCACCTCGGTGCCGTCCATCCTGCGGTGCACGGACAGTTCGGTGAGCGCGCCGATCAGGGCCAGGCCACGGCCGCGGAACCCGGCGTCGGTGGCGGGGCGCCAGCCTCCGGTGTCGCGTACCGTCACGCTGACCGCGTCGGCGGTGAGCGACGCGGTGACGGTGACCACCGGCTCGGCTGGGTCGACCGGGTGCTCGATGGCGTTCGCGGCCGCCTCGGAGACCGCCACCACCAGGTCGAAGGCGTCCGCCTCGGGCACCTGGTGCGCGGCCAGGAAGTCCTCCAGCCGGCGGCGCAGGACACTGAGCCGGCCCGGATCGGCGGGCAACCGGAGCACGAACTCGCGTGGCTCGGTCACCTCCAGGGCGACCAGGGCGATGTCGTCCCGGCGGGTGTGCCGGGACGCCTCGGCGAGCAGCGCGTCCAGCAGATCGTCGATGTGGTCGGCCGGTTTGGCGGCGTCGGCGGTGAGCTCGGCGAGGCCGCTGTCGATGCCCTCGCTGCGGTCCTCGATCAGCCCGTCGGTGTAGAGCAGCAGGCGGGTGCCGGCGGTCAGCCACGCCTCCCGGGTGGGATAGGTGACCGAAGCGAGCGCCCCGATCGGCGGGCCCAGCGCCGAACCGTGGAGGAACGTGCCCAGCTCGCCGGGAACGACCACGACCGGGGACGGGTGGCCGGCCGAGGAGTAGCGCACCCGGCGGGTCCGCGGGTCGAAGCCGACGCAGAGGACCGTGGCGAACTGCCGCCGGCCCAGCGTGTCGACCAGGCGGTTGAGGCGGCTCAGCGCGGTGCCGCAGTCGAAACCCTCCAGCAGGTACGCCCGCAGCGCGTTCCGCAACTGCCCCATGCCCGCCGCCGCCTGCACACCCTTGCCGACCACGTCGCCGATGACCAGGAACAGTTCGCCGTCCGGGCCGGGGATCACGTCGTACCAGTCGCCGCCGACCCGAGCCTCGCTGCTGCCCGGCACGTAGCGGCCGGACACCAGGGCGCCCGGAACCCGGGGCAGCGACTGGGGCAGCAGGCTGTGCTGGAGGGTGGAGGCGATCCGGTGCTCGGTCTCGTAGAGCCGGGTGTTGGCCAGCCGCAGCCCGACGAGCCGGGCCAGCTGGGTGAGCACGGCCGGGTCGGCGGGCTCGTCCGGTCCGGACCAGACCCGCAGCTCGCCCAGCGGCGGCCCGGCGGTGTCCGGCAGCGGCAGCACCACGTCCGGTGGGGCGCCCGCCACGGCGCCGCCGTCCCGCTCGGCCCGGGCGCCCGGCGCGGTCAGCACCACCCGCCCGGCAGACGTCATGGTGATCACGTGCCGGGCCGCCGTCTCGAGGACCTCGGCCGTGGTCGTGACGGCGTTGAGCGCGGACGCCACGTCGACCAGCCCGCGCAGGCGGCTGACGATCTGCCGGCGCAGCTGGCCGAGTTCCAGGTTGGCCCGCACCCTGGCCAGCAGCTCCCGGGTGGAGAACGGTTTGACCAGGTAGTCGTCGGCGCCGGCGGCCAGTCCCTCGACCGCGGCCTCCTCTCCGGCGCGGGCCGACAGGACCACGATCGGCACGTCGCGGGTGCGCTCGCCGGCGCGCAGGCGGGCGATCAGCGCGAAGCCGTCCAGCCGCGGCATCATGACGTCCGTCAGCACCAGGTCGAACTGCTGTTCGGCGGCCAGTTCCAGGGCGTCGAGCCCGTCCACCGCGGTGACCACGTCCCAGTACGGGCCGAGCAGCCGCGACATGTGTTCCCGCAGGTCGGCGTTGTCGTCGACGAGCAGGATCCGCCCGCCGGCGCCGTGGCCGGACGGTTGCGGCGCCGCCGGGCCGTCTCCCGCCCACCAGGTCGCCTCGTCCACCCAGAGCCGTGGTTCGGCCGACTGCCCGGGTGGCGCCGGTTCGTCGGTGATCCGGTCCGGCGGCAGGTGGGCCGTGCCGAACAGGATCCGCACGGTGAACTCGCTGCCCATCCCGGGACGGCTGGTCACCCCGACCGAGCCGCCGTGCAGTTCGGCCAGCTCACGGACCAGCGCCAGCCCGATGCCGGTGCCCTCGTGGCTGCGCGACCAGGCGCCGGTGACCCGGTGGAACCGGTCGAAGAGCAGCGCCTGCTGGTCGTCGGGGATGCCGGTGCCGGTGTCCCGGACCGACAGCAGGGCGTGTCCGTCCCGGGCCCGGACCCGGACCTCGACGCCGCCGTCGCGGGTGAACTTGACCGCGTTGGACAGCAGGTTGAAGACGATCTTCTCCCACAGCTCGTGGTCGACGTAGACCGGTTCGCCGAGCGGCGGGGTGTCGACGGTGAGCGCGAGCCCGGCCCGCTCGATGGCCGGGCGGAAGGTGCCGGCCAGCCGGGCGGTGTGCCCGGCCAGGTCGGTCGGCCGGTAGACGGCCCGCATCCGCCCGGACTCCATCCGGGAGAAGTCGAGCACCGTGTTGACCAGTTTGAGCAGGCGCAGCCCGTTGCGGTGCACCAGGGTGAGCCGGTCGCGCACCGGATCGTCGAGCGCCGGGTCGTCGATCAGGTCCTCGATCGGGCCGAGGATCAACGTCAGCGGGGTACGGAACTCGTGGCTCACGTTCGAGAAGAAGTTGGTCTTGGCCTGGTCCAGGGCAGCGAGTTCGGCGGCCCGGCGGCGCTCCTGCTCGTACGCCCGGACGTTGGCCACCGCCCGGGAGATCTGGGCGGCCGCCAGGTCGAGGAAGTCGCGGTAGTCGCCGTCCAGTGCGAGGAACCGGCTCACCGCGACGACCAGCACGCCGACCGTGTCCGCGGCCACGCCGATCGGCAGCACCAGCGCCTCCCCGGCGGCCGGCTCGGCGGGGAGGGTGAGGTCGGCGAGCGGGATGAGCCCGGGCCGGCCACTGGCGCGGACCGCCCGGATCGCCGGGTGCGGATCGGGGTCGTCCAGGATCAGCGCGGCGAACGGCACGTCGTCGGCGTTCTCGGTGAGGACCGCGGCGGCCTCGGCGGCGAGCGCCTCCTGGTCCGGCGAGTCGGCCAGGCGACGGCCCAGGGCGCTGAGGGTACGGACGCGCCGCTCGCCGAGCACCCGCCCGGTGGTCTCGGTGACGATGCACATCACCCCGCCGGGCGTGCCGTCGTCGGCGCGGATCGGGTCGTACGAGATGTCGAAGTACGTCTCCTCGAGAAACCCGTACCGTTCCAGCATGAACAGGTGGTCGCGGGCGTAGAACGACTGGTCGTCGGCCAGCACCCCGTCGAACAGCTGGTGCAGCAGCTCCCACGCCTCGGCCCACAGCTCACGGCCGGGGCGGCCGAGGAATCCGGGGTGTTTGCCGCCCATCGTCGAGACGTAGGCGTCGTTGTAGAGCGCGACGTACTCCGGCCCCCAGAAGATGATCATCTGTGCCCGTGAGGCGAGCATCGTGGACACCGCGCCGGCCAGTTCCGGCGGCCAGGTGGACGGGTCTCCGACCGGGCTCTCCGACCAGTCCAGTGCGGACATCCGGGCGCCCATCTCACCGCCCCGCTCGAAGGCGTTGCGCAACCGCCTCGGCAGGGCACCCATGCACGCCTCCCACGGATCCACGGGACACGGATGGCACACCCGGTCCGCTGGCACGTTAACACCGGACCGGCGTGCCCGCTCATCAGGCGGCGACGACCCGCCCCCGGACCGCCGCCTCGACCAGCGCCTCGAAGGACCGCAGGTCGCTGGTCCGCTCCGGGTGCCATTGGACGCCGAGCGCGAAGGCCCGCCCGGGATGTTCGACGATCTCGATGACCCGGTCGTCGGGGCACCAGCCCACCGGGACGAACTCGCCCGGATCGGCGATCGCCTGATGGTGGAACGAGTTGACCGTGAGGGTGCGGCCGAAAAGGGTGTGCGCCAGCGTCTCGTCCTCCACCACGACGTCGTGCCGGCCGTAGTCGGAGGCGTTGGCGGCCAGCGGGTCGGTGCCCGCCGCGGCCCGGTGCCGTTCGTGGCCGACCAGGTCCGGCAGGTGCTGGTGCAGCGAGCCGCCGGTGGCCACGGCCATCAACTGCATGCCCCGGCAGACGCCCAGCATCGGCAGGCCGGACTCCAGGGCGGCGCGCATCAGCATCAGCTCGGAGACGTCACGGACCTTGTCCACCTCGGTGGCCGGGTGCGGCGGGGCGCCCCAGTTCGCCGGGTCGATGTCGCCGCCGCCGCAGAACACGATGCCGTCGAGCGCCTCCAGCACGTCGGTGCCGGGGTCGTCGGGGGTGATCAGGACGGCCCGGCCCCCGGTGGCGTGCACCGCCTTCACGTAGGACATCGGCAGCATCCCGGCCATCAGGTCGTTGCGGCCGTACTGCACCTGCTCGGCGTAGGCGGTAAGGCCGATCAGCGGTCTGCGCATCTTCCGGTGCTCTCCTTCGTCGCCGCCGTCACCAGGGCGCCGAAGAGCCGCCGGTCACGGCCGACCTCCGGATGCCACTGGACACCGAGGACGAACCTCCGATCCGGGTCCTCGACCGCCTCGGGCAGGCCGTCCGCGGCCCAACCGGTGACGGTCAGCGAACCGGGATCGGCGACCCCCTGGTGATGGAAGCAGTTGATGGTCAGGTCGTCGCCCATGAGCTCGGCGATCCGGCTGCCCACGGCGAACTCGGCGGACTGCGAGCCGTAGACCCCCGGGCCCGGGCGGTGCTTCTCGTGGCCCAGCACGTCCGGCAGGTGCTGGTGCAGGGTTCCACCGGCCGCCACGGTGAGCAGCTGCATGCCCCGGCACACGCCGAGCAGCGGCAGGTCCCGGTCCAGGGCGGCGCGGAGCAGGGTCAGCTCACCGGCGTCCCGGTCCGGATGGGTGACGGTCTCCGGATGCGCCCGCCGGCCGTACCGGACGGGCTGCACGTCGGGACCGCCGGAGAGGATCAGCCCGTCGAGCCGGTCGAGGACGTCCGGGTCCCGATCGTCCGGCGGCAGCAGCACGGCCCGGCCGCCGGCCAGCCGCACCGCCTCGACGTAGTCGTGCGGCACCAGCGCCGACTCGAGATCGACCCAGACGCCCCACGTCGCGGGCACCACGTAGGACGTTATGCCGATGATCGGACGCATCGCACCACCGTAGTCACAGGCGCGCGGCGCCGGTGAACCGGCGCCGCGTCACGGGCCCATCTGTCCCACCCACACGGGGATCTGACCCGTCCGGGCGGGGATTCGACCCCACACCCCTCATTGCCTCGCTGAGCTGGATGTACGGGTCTCGTTCCCACCGTAGCGGGTCGGCAAACGTCACAGTGGGGTTACGTACGCCCCGGTGATGCCGCCGTCCACGACGAACTGGGAGGCCGTCATGAACGACGCGTCGTCACTCGCCAGGAACGCCACCGCGGCGGCGATCTCCTCCGGCTCGGCGAACCGGCCCATCGGCACGTGCACCAGCCGCCGGGCGGCCCGCTCCGGATCCTTGGCGAACAACTCCATGAGCAGCGGCGTGGCCACCGGCCCGGGGCAGAGCGCGTTGATCCGGATGCCCTCGCGGGCGAACTGCACGCCCAGCTCGCGGGTCATCGCCAGCACCCCGCCCTTGCTGGCGGTGTAGGCGATCTGCGAGGTGGCCGCGCCGAGCAGGGCGACGAACGAGGCGGTGTTGATGATCGAGCCCTTGCCCTGCCGCCGCATGTGCGGGATCGCGTACTTGCAGCAGAAGAAGACGCTCGTGGTGTTCACCCGGAGCACACGCTCCCACGCGTCCAGGCCGGTGACCAGGATCGAGTCGTCGTCGGGCGGCGAGATGCCGGCGTTGTTGAAGGCGATGTCGACCCGGCCGTGGCGTTCCGCGACCCCGTCGAACAGGGCTTCGACCTGCTTCTCGTCGCTGACGTCGCAGGCCACGAACTCGCCGCCGACCTCCTGCGCGACCGCCTTTCCGGCCTCCTCGGAGATGTCGACCGCGACGACCTTGGCGCCCTCGGCGGCGAACCGCCGCGCGGTGGCCAGGCCGATCCCACTGCCGGCGCCGGTGATCACGGCGATCCGGTCCTGTAGACGTTCCACTCAGGCTCCCGTCGAGATGAACACGTTCTTCACGTCGGTGAAGGACAACAGGGCGTCCGGTCCCAGCTCACGGCCCAGGCCGGACTGTTTCATGCCACCGAACGGGGTCCAGTAGCGCACCGAGGAGTTGCTGTTGACGCTGAGCGCGCCGGTCTCGACCGCCCGGGACACCCGCAGCGCCCGGCCCACGTCCCGGGTCCAGAGCGAGCCGGACAGGCCGTACTCGGTGTCGTTGGCCAGCCGGATCGCGTCCTCCTCGTCCCGGAACGGCAGCACGCTCACGACCGGGCCGAAGATCTCCTCGCGCCAGTGCCGGTCCGCGTTCGAGCGGGCCAGCAGCACGGTCGGCGGGAACCACCATCCGTTCGCCTCCGGCACGGTGCCGCGGAACGCGATGTCAGAGCCTTCGAGGTACGACGTGACGGCGTCCCGTTGCCCGGCGGAGATCAGTGGCCCCATCTCCGACGAGTCGTCGGAGGGGTCGAGCACCCGGAATCGCCGGACCGCCGGTTCCAGCAGCTCCAGGAACCTGTCGTACACCGACTCCTGGATCAGCAGGCGGGACCGGGCGCAGCAGTCCTGGCCGGCGTTGTCGAAGACCGCGCCGGGTGCCGCGGCGGCGGCCGCCGAGAGGTCCGCGTCCGCGAAGATGATGTTGGCGCTCTTCCCGCCGAGCTCCAGGGTCACCCGTTTCACCTGGTCGGCACAGCCCGCCATGATCGACTTGCCGACCTCGGTGGACCCGGTGAAGCAGACCTTCCGCACCGCCGGGTGGGTGACGAACCGCTGCCCCACCACCGAGCCCTTGCCCGGCAGCACCTGGAAGACGTGCTCCGGCAGCCCGGCCTCCAGCGCCAGCTCGCCGAGCCGGATCGCGGTCAGCGGGGTGAGCTCGGCGGGCTTGAGCACGACCGTGTTGCCGGCCGCCAGGGCGGGCGCGAACCCCCAGCCGGCGATCGGCATCGGGAAGTTCCACGGCACGATGATCCCGACCACGCCGAGCGGCTCGTGGAACGTCACGTCCACGCCGCCGGGCACCGGGATCTGCCGCCCGGACAGCCGCTCCGGGGCGCCGGCGTAGTAGTTGAGCACGTCCCGGACGTTGCCCGCCTCCCAGCGGGCGTTGCCGATGGTGTGACCGGCGTTGCGTACCTCGAGAGTCGCCAGTTCCTCGAGGTGGTCCTCGACCACCGCCGCGAAGCGGCGCAGCAGCCGCGCCCGGTCCCCCGGCGACACCTGACGCCACTCACCGAAGGCGGTCCGGGCGCGCTCGATCGCCGCGTCGGTCTCCGCCGAACCCAGCGACGGTACGGTCGTGAAGACCTCGCCCGTCGCGGGATCGATCACCTCTGTAGTACCCACGCCAAGATCCTCACACTCAGAGGCGCTCGAATCCACGGCGCAACTCCCAATCCGTCACCGCGGCGTCGTAAGCCGCCAGTTCCACCCGTCCCATGTTGGCGTAGTGGGCCACCACGTCCGCGCCGAACGCGTTTTCCGCCACCGGACTGCCCGCCCACAGTTCGGTGGCCGCGCGCAGCGTCGACGGCACCCGGCCGGCGGTCTCGTCCAGGTAGGCGTTGCCGGTGAACTCGTCCTCCAGCGGCAGCTCGTTCTCGATCCCGTGCAGCGCCCCGGCCACCAGGGCGGCGATCGCCAGGTACGGGTTGACGTCCCCGCCCGGCACCCGGTTCTCCACTCGCATGCCCTGCCCGTGCCCGGCGATCCGCAGCGCGCAGGTGCGGTTGTCGACGCCCCAGCGCAGCGCGGTCGGCGCGAACGACCCCGGCTGGTACCGCTTGTACGAGTTGATGTTCGGCGCGAAGAGCAGACTGAACTCGCGCATCGTGGCGAGCAGCCCGGCGAGCACCCGCTGCCCGGCCGGGCTCAGGTGGCCCGGGCCGTCGCCGAGCATCGCCGACCGCCCGTTCTCGTCGCGCAGCGAGAAGTGGATGTGGCAGGAGTTGCCCTCCCGCTCGTTGGGCTTGGCCATGAAGGTGAGCGACATGCCCTCCTGGGCGGCGATCTCCTTGGCCCCGTTCTTGTAGACGACGTGGTGGTCGGCGGCGGTGAGCGCGTCCGCGTACCGGAAGGCGATCTCGTGCTGGCCGAGGTTGCATTCGCCCTTGGCGCTCTCCGGCAGCAGCCCGGCGCCGTACATCTCGTTGCGGATCCGGCGCAGCAGCGGCTCCACCCGTGCGGTGCCGAGCAGCGAATAGTCCACGTTGTACTGGTTGGCGGGCACCAGGTCGCGGTAGCTCTTCACCGAAGCCTGCTCGTACGAGTCCCGGTACAGGACGAACTCCAGCTCGGTCCCGGCGTACGCGGACAGGCCGTGCTCGGCCAGCCGGTCGAGCTGGCGGCGCAGGATCTGCCGGGGCGAGGCCGGCACCGGCGCCCCGGACACGTCGTACAGGTCGGCCAGGACCAGCGCCGTGCCCGGGTGCCACGGGACACGGCGCAGCGTGGAGAAGTCGGGTCGCATCACGAAGTCGCCGTAACCGGTGGACCAGGAGGACATCTCGTAGCCGTCGACGGTGTTCATGTCGACGTCGACCGCGAGCAGGTAGTTGCATCCCTCACTGCCGCCGGACACCACCTCGTCCATGAAGTAGCGCCCGTGCAGCCGTTTGCCCTGCAACCGTCCCTGCATGTCGGTCAGCGCCAGCAGCACCGTGTCGATGCTGCCGTTGTCGACGGCGACGTCCAGCTCCTCGAGATCCATGTACTCAGTCCTATCGATGAGAGTTGTTCCGGACGGTGGAGACCGGGCGATCCCACTGATTCACAGCATCAGGCACGGGTGGCCCTGAACGACCCTCAGTCGACGGGCTCGCCGTGTGCGGCCTTCTCCAGCAGGTTCTGCTTCGGGCCCGTGAACCACCTACGGGCGCTCGCGAACCACCAGATCGCGGCCGCCCCGAGCACCACGGCCACCGCGACGATCGTGTAGTTGAACGTCTCGGCGGTGATCGGCGAGCCGGGCGGCAGCACGAACAGCACACAGATGACACCTACCCAGACGATCGCGATCCAGCCGACCGGGGCGCTCCACTTCCCGAGGCTCCACGGGCCGGGCTGGAAGTCCGGGTTGAGCCGGCGCAGCAGAACCGGACCGACGTAGGCGATGTAGAGCCCGATCACCGCGATCGAGGTGGCGGCGTAGTAGGCGACCACGTTCCAGAGCGACGGCAGGACCAGGAGCGTGGAGAGTGTCACGCACAGCCAGATGGAGTTGGTGGGCGTACCGGTGCGGGAGTTGACCTTCTTCCAGATCCGCGATCCGGGCAGCGCGTCGTCGCGGGCGAAGGCGTAGGACATCCGGGAGTTGGCGGTGACCGACGCCATGCCGCAGAACCACTGGGCGATCATGCAGATGAACAGCAGGAAGGCGCCGAGGTCGTGCCCCGCCGCGTCGATGAAGATCTGCGCCGGCGGCAGGCCGAGCGGCGTGCCGAGCGAGCCCTCGTAGTCCTGGATGGACCAGGTGATCGCGACCAGCAGCACGAAGCCGGCGAGGACCGAGACCACCACGGACATCACGATGCCGCGCGGCGCCGCGTTGGCCGCGTCGTGGGTCTCCTCCGCCACGTGCGCCGAGGCGTCGTAGCCGGTGTACGTGTACTGCGCCATCAGCAGGCCGACCAGCACGGCGTAGACGCTCGCCCCGGCGAAGGTGAAGCCGGTGGCGTTGTGCACTTCGAAGAAGACCTCGGAGATCGGCTTGTGCTGGTCCGGGACGACCGCCAGCACGCCCACGATCACGGCGACGCCGATCAGATGCCACCAGGCGCTCACGTCGGAGAGCACGCGGACCAGGTTGACGCCGAAGGTGTTCAGCAGGCCGTGCACGAGGATGATGACCAGGAAGATCAGGAAGGTCTTGAGCGCCGTCACCTCCATGCCGAGGGTCAGGCTGAAGAAGGCCGCCGTGGTGATCGCCGCACCGAAGTCGATGGCCGCGGTCACCGCCACCTCGCCGAGGAAGTTGAACCAGCCGATGAACCAGGCCCAGGCGGCCTTGTTCCGTTTGGCCAGTGCGGCGGCCCACCAGTAGAGGGCGCCGGCGGTCGGGTAGGCCGAGCACACCTCCGCCATCGCCAGCGCCACGAAGGTGACCATGCCACCGACGAAGATCCAGCCCAGCGTGATGGAGACCGGTCCACCGGCCTTCATGGCGATGCCGTACGAGGTGATCGCACCGGCCAGGATGGAGATGATCGAGAAGGAGACGGCGAAGTTGGAGAAGCCGGAGAGGCGCCGGTGGAGTTCCTGTTTGTATCCGAGTTGAGCGAGTCGTTCTTCGTCGGTGCTCATCTGAGTACCCCCTACCCGCAGGTGTGTGACCTTAGCCACTACTGCCGTGATGATCTCGCCGTCGTGTTACGGGCGTCAATGACAGGGGTTAATTGCGTTGCCGCGTGACAGGGCCGGTGCGAGCCTTGTCGCAGGCGATTCCTCGGCCGGTTCGCCTCCCGGGATTCACCTCCCAGCGTGCGGCGCGAGGCGCGGTCACCTCTCTCTTCGGCAAGCGCCCGCCTCGCGCCGCACGCTCCCCGGGAAAGCGTTTTCGCAGCTCAGTCTGACTTTTGCCAGAAAAGATCTACAGCGGCGAGGCTAGAAATTCTGGTTCCGCAGGCATACATTCGATGTGTCGGCCACGGTCGGCAAGCAACTGGCACAGTCGCTGAGTTGGAGAAGGAGGACGAGATACCGCAGCAACGCGTAATCGGAACGTCCCCGACCCGACAAGAGGTGATCGCAGCCGATGCTCATCACTCCGGTCGACCGCTAGCGGCACGCAGCCGGTCGACCACATGCGCCGGCAGAGACCGGCACAAGAATTGAAAAGCCAGGGCCCCGGTTACCCGCCGGGGCCCTGGACTTTTGTAACCGGCGTGCGACGCTCACCACATGCCATCGGTGAACCTCGACGAATGGCGCCGTCCCGGGCCGACCGCCCGCCATCGTCGCGTGGACGCGTGGACCGGCCTGGCGGTCGCCGCCGTCGGCCTGCTCAACCTTCTCATCGTCCGGCGCGCCGGGTTCCTCGATTCCGAGCACGCCGCGTCCCTGCCCGAGCAGATCTGCTGGGTGCTGGCGATCACGCTGCCGCTGACCGTGCGCCGCCGATATCCCGACGTACGGGTCCGCTATCTGACCGGGCAGATCGAGCTGGACGTGACCGACGACGGCCGGGGCGGACCGGCCACCGGCGGCGGGCTCGGCATGATCGGCATGCGGGAACGGGTCGCCGTGCACGACGGCACCCTGGAGCACGGCCCGCAGCCGGACGGCGGTTACCGGGTCCGGGCGAGGATCCCGCTCCCCGTGGGGACGGCCACATGATCAGCGTCCTCCTCGCCGACGACCACCAGCTGGTGCGGACCGGCTTCCGGGTCATCCTCGAGATGGAGGACGACATCACGGTGGCCGGCGAGGCCGCGGACGGGGCCCGGGCCGTCGAGCTCGCCCTGCGGCTGCGACCCGACGTGGTGCTGATGGACGTCGAGATGCCCGGCATGGGCGGCCTCGAGGCGACCCGGCGGATCGCTGCCGAGGGCGGCCCGTCGGTGCTGATCCTGACCACCTTCGACCGCGACGACTACCTGTTCGCCGCGCTCCGGGCCGGGGCCAGCGGGTTCCTGCTCAAGAACGGCACACCGGAGGCGCTGACCGAGGCGATCCGGGTCATCGCCGCCGGGGAGGCCCTGCTCGCGCCGGCCGTCACCCGCCGGGTCATCTCCACCTTCACCGCGCCGGCCACCGCCGGGGTCCGCCTCGGCCAGCTCACCCCGCGCGAGCACGAGGTGCTCGTCCTCCTGGCCGGCGGGGCCACCAACGCGGAGATCGCCACCACCCTGCGGCTCGGCGAGACCACGGTGAAGACGCACGTCAGCCGGGTGCTGATGAAGATCGGCGCGCGCGACCGGACCCAGGCCGTGGTGCTGGCGTACGAGCTCGGAGTGGTCCGGCCCGGCGGCTGAGGTCCTCCGCGAGGACGAGTCCTCCGGCCCGACGACGAGAGATCGGCGGGAACCTAACGTGGACGGCATGAACACCGTCCTGAACGTCGAGGCCGTCAACCGGTCGTTCGGCGAGCGCCGGGTCCTCAAGGACGTCTCGTTCACCGTGGACGGCGGCCGGCTCACCGGCTTCGTCGGCGCGAACGGCGCCGGGAAGACCACCACGATGCGGATCATCCTGGGCGTGCTGGCCGCCGACACCGGCACGGTGACCTGGCGAGGTTCCGCGGTGACCCAGGCGGAACTGCAACGTTTCGGCTACATGCCGGAGGAACGCGGCCTCTACCCGAAGATGACCGTGGCCGAGCAGATCGTCTACCTCGGACGGTTGCACGGGGTCGGCGCGGCCGACGCCCGCCGCCGCACCACCGCCCTGCTGGAGCGGCTGGAGCTGGCCGAGCGGGCGAACGATCCGGTGGAGAAACTGTCGCTGGGCAACCAACAGCGTGCCCAGATCGCCGCCGCGCTGGTGCACGACCCGGAGGTGCTGGTGCTGGACGAGCCGTTCTCCGGACTGGACCCGATCGCCGTCGAGACGGTGCTCGCCGTGCTCCGCGAGCGAGCCCGGTCCGGCACCGCCGTGCTCTTCTCCAGCCATCAGCTCGGGCTGGTCGAGCGCCTCTGCGACGACCTGGTGATCATCGCCGACGGGACGATCCGGGCGGCCGGCTCCCGCGCCTGGCTGCGCGAGCAGTACACGCTCCCGCGCTTCCGCCTGGAGGTGGACACCGACGCCGGCTGGCTGCGCGACGAGCCGGGCGTCACCCTGCTCGAACTCGACGGCCGCCACGCCGTCTTCGACCTCGATCCGGGCGCCGACGATCAGGCCGTCCTGCACGCCGCCCTGGCCCGCGGCCCGGTCCGCGCGTTCACGCCGGTCCGCCCGTCCCTCGCCGAGATCTTCCGAGAGGTTGTCCAGTGACCACGTTCGAAGCCGCCAGACTGGTCGCGGGCCGGGAGATCCGGGTCAAGATCCGCGACAAGACCTTCCTCTTCAGTACGGTCCTGCTGCTCTTCTTCACCGCGCTCGGGGTGGCGCTGCCGATCCTGGTCAACAGCGGCCCGGACAAGGTGGCCGTGGTCGGCTCCACCCACACCGCCGCGCTGGAGCAGGCCGGCCTCGAGGTGGTCACCGTGCCCGACACGGCCACCGCCGAACAGATGGTCCACGACGACGAGGTGACGGCCGCGGTGGTCGACGGGCCCACCGTGCTGGCCCTCGACGAGACCCCGCGCGAGGTGGTCGCCGCGCTCAGCACGTCTCCCCCGGTGAAGTTCCTGGACCCGGACGCGCTCGACCCGGCGGCCCTCTTCCTCGTCCCGTTCATCCTGGCCACACTCTTCTTCTTCACGACGCTCTCGTTCGGGGTGCAGATCGCGCAGAGCGTCACCGAGGAGAAGCAGACCCGCATCGTGGAGATCCTGGTCTCCAGCATCCCGGTCCGGGCGCTGCTGATCGGCAAGGTCGCCGCCATGACCCTGCTCGCCTTCGGCCAGCTCGCCCTGATCGCCGTGGTCGGCCTGGTCGGCATGCGGGTGGCCGACGTCGGCGGCCCGCTGATCGACGCGGTGCTGCCCGCGATCGGCTGGTTCCTGCCGTTCTTCGTGGTCGGTTTCCTGATGCTCGCCACTCTCTGGGCGGGGGTCGGCGCGCTGGCCGCCCGGCAGGAGGACCTGGGCAGCACCACGGCCCCGCTCCAGCTCGCCGTGATGACCCCGTTCTTCCTCGTGCTGGCCTTCCAGTCGAACCCGACGGCGATGGCGGTGCTCTCCTACGTGCCGTTCTCCGCGCCGGTGGCCATGCCGGTCCGCCTCTTCACCGGGGAGGCCGCCGCCTGGGAGCCGTTCCTGTCGCTGGCGCTGCTGCTGCTCACCAGCGCGCTCACGCTGCTGGCCGGGGCCCGCGTCTACCAGGGTTCGCTGCTGCGCACCAATGGGCGGACGTCGATCGCCGCCGCCTGGCGCAACCCCACCCCGGTCGGCTGACCGGTCCGCGCTTCGCGGCGCGCGGAGAAATCCCACATCCGTACGGAGGTGGTGGACATCACGTGATCGTGCCCGGCAGGATCGGGGGCATGTCGATGCGATGGGGCATGACCGTACCGTTCGGCGGCGTTCCGCTGTCCGAGCACGCAAGCGTCTTCACGGCGCTGGCCGACGCGGGTTTCACCGACGCCTGGTCGGCCGAGGTCGCCGGCACCGACGGGTTCACCCCGCTGGCTCTCGCCGCCGCCTGGGAGCCCCGACTGCGGCTGGGCACCGCCATCGCCCCGGTCTTCACCCGGGGCCCCGGCCTGCTCGCGATGACCGCCGCGGCACTGGCCGAGGCCGCTCCGGGCCGTTTCCAGCTGGGCATCGGCGCCTCCTCCCCGGTCGTGGTCGGCGACTGGAACGCGGTGGACTTCACCAACCCGCTCGCGCGCAGCCGGGACGTGCTGCGGTTCGTCCGCTCGGCGCTCGCCGGCGAGCTGGTCGACGGCGCGTTCGACACGTTCCAGGTGCGCCGGTTCCGTCTGGAACGCCCGCCGGCCGTCCCGCCGCGGCTGATGCTCGCCGCGCTGCGGCCCGGCATGTTGCGGCTGGCCGCCGCCGAGGCCGACGGCGTGATCCTGAACTGGCTGTCCGCCGGCGACGTCGCGACCGCGCTCGCCGAGACGAAGGACGCGAAACCCGGCTTCGAGGTGGCCACCCGGATCTTCATGGTCCCCACCGAGGACGCCGGCTACGCCCGCACGGTGGGCCGCCGCATGATCACGTCGTACCTGACCGTCCCGGCGTACGCCGCCTTCCACCGCTGGCTGGGCCGTGCGGAGATCCTCGCCCCGATGTGGCGGGCGTGGGAGTCCGGCGACCGCAAGGGTGCGCTGGCCGCCATCCCCGACTCCCTGGTGGACGAGCTGATCGTGCACGGCTCGCCGGCCGAGTGCCGGGCCCGCGTCCAGGCCTACGCGGACGCCGGGGTCACCGTCCCGATCATGGCTCTCGCTCCTACTCCCGACCTGGAACGCGGCGGTCTCCCGGCGCTCCTCGACCTGATCACCGGGCTGGGCCGCGAACCCTCCTGACCGGGCAGGCGGCGCGCGCCGGGGTGAGGGCGGCCACCCACTCACGCCCGGCGGGGCGCGGCACGGCCGGGACCGGGCACCCGGCTCGCGTGGAACTCCGGGACGGGGAATCTCGGCGGGGCGGCTCACCGCGTACCGGAAAAGGGTCTGGGTGTGACCGGGCGCCGGGCACGCGGGTGGGAGCGGACGGGTGATCAGGCGCGGTCGAGCGCCTCGCGGAGATGCTCGATGAGTTCGGCCTGGGTGAACGGCTTGGTGATCAGGATGGTGTTGGGTTCGAGGGTGCCCTCGCCGGTGATGAACGGCTGGGCGTAACCGGACATGTAGACGACCGGGATCTCGGGGCGCAGATGGCGGACGCATTCGGCGAGCTCCTGGCCGTGCATGTTCGGCATGATCACGTCGGTGAGGAGCAGGTCGATGTGGGTGGCCGGGTTCTCGGCGATCTTGATGGCCTCGGGGCCGCCACCGGCGCTCAGGACCCGGTAGCCGTTGCGGGTGAGGATGCGTTCGGTGACGGCGCGCAGGGCGTCCTCGTCCTCGACGATCAGGATCGTCTCACCGCCACGCTGCGGCTGGGCGGGCGTCACCGGGACGACGGCCTTGATCGGGGCTTCGTCGGTGGCCGGGAAGAGGGCGATGAAGGCGGTGCCGGCGCCGATCCGGGACTGCAGCGTGGCGTAACCGCCGGCCTGCGTGACGATGCCGTAGACGGTGGCCAGTCCGAGCCCGGTGCCCTCGCCCGGTGCCTTCGTGGTGAAGAACGGTTCGAAGACGCGTTCCAGCACGTCGGGCGGTATGCCGGTGCCGGTGTCGGCGACCCGCAGGCGCACGTAGCGGCCGGGTGAGGCGGGCGGCCGCATGCGCTCGGCCTCATCGGCGCCGATCTGACGATTGCCGGTGTGCACGGTGAGCGTGCCCCCACCGGGCATCGCGTCCCGCGCGTTGACCGCCAGGTTGACCAGCACCTGCTCGATCTGGCCCGGATCGGCCAGCACCGGCCAGAGCCGCGGCTCGAGCTCGGCGTGCAGCTGGATGTGCTCGCCGAGGGTACGCAACAACAGCTGCTCGACCTCACGGATGACCACGTTGAGATCGAGCACACGCGGGCGGACCACCTCACGGCGGCCGAAGGCGAGCAACTGGTGGGTGAGCTCGGTGGCCCGTTGACCGGCCCGGAGCACCTGCTGCAGGTCGCGGGCGGCTTGCGGCCAGTTGCCGGCGGGGTCGGCCTCGGCCGCCTCCTGGATCTGCTCGGCCACGAAGGTGGCGTAGTTGAGCATCACGGCCAGCAGGTTGTTGAAGTCGTGGGCGACGCCGCCGGCCAGCTGGCCGAGGCTCTCCAGGCGCTGGGACTGGTGCAGTTGGGCTTCCAGCCGTTCCCGTTCGGCGGCCGCGGCGAGCCGTTCCCGTTCGGCTTCCAGGCGCTGCCGTTCGGCCAGCGCCTCGATACGCTCGGTGACGTCCCGGATGGCCGCGGAGACGATCAGGCCGTCCTCGGTCTCCAGCGCGGAGAGGCTGATCTCGGCGGGGAACTCACTGCCGTCCTTGCGCCGTGCGGCCAGGGAACGGCCCGAGCCCATCGGCCGCGGCCGCGGATCGGCGAAGTACCGGTTGCGCTGGGCGGGATGCCCGGCCCGCGCCGAGTCCGGCACCAGCACCTCGATCGGCTGGCCGAGCAGCTCGCTGCGCTGATAGCCGAACAGCCGCTCCGCCTGCGCGTTGACCAGCGTGATCCGCCCGTCCCCGGCGACGCCGACGATGGCGTCCGGCGCGGCCTCCAGCAGCCCCTGGAATTTCGCCTCGCGGCGCACCCGGTCACTGACGTCCCGGACCGCGGCGACCACCAGTTTGTCGGACTCGAGCGCGGACAGGGAGATCTCGGCGGGAAACTCACTGCCGTCCTTGCGGCGGGCCGCCAGCGGACGGCCCGAGCCCATCGGCCGGGGCCGCGGATCCTTCAGATAGTCCCTGCGGTGTGCCGGATGCCGCTCCCGGAATCGTTCCGGCACCAGCAGCTCGATGGGCCGCCCGACCAGTTCCCGCCGCTGGTAGCCGAACATGCGCTCGGTCTGTGCGTTGACCACGGCGATGCGACCCTCGTGGTTGACCGCGATGATCGCGTCGGGCGCAGCCTCCAGGAGGCCGATCACCACAGCATCGGATGGCTGGCTCAAGGCGCTGCACCTCATCCGGTCGCCGTCCATGTTCGTCAGCACATCGAGCGTAAGCCGTTTACACATTTCAGCGCGGTGAATCCGGATGGCCGCCGACCCGCCGCACGGAGAAGGCGCACCCGATCGAACCGAATGCGCCTTTCGTGCGGATCACTCGCTCTCGGCGAGGATGGCGTAGAGCTTCCGCCTGGTCTCGTTGAGCACCTCGAGCGCCTTCTGGCGCTGCTCCGCCGTGCCGCTGAAGCCGACCTGCTTGAGCGCGCCCATGATGCCGACCGCCGCATCGCGGAAGTCCTGCACCTGGGACATGGTGTCGGCGCCGATCTGGGACCACGGCGGGTTCTGTGCCGCGGTCTCGGCCTCGGGCCGCCCGTCCTCGGTGAGCCGGTAGCTCTTGCGGCCGCCCTCGGCGGTGACCTCGATGAGGCCCTCGTCCTCCAGCAGTTGCAGGGTCGGGTAGACCGAGCCGGGGCTCGGCCGCCAGATCCCCCCGGTACGGGAATCGAGCTCCTGGATCATCTCGTAACCGTGCATCGGGCGCTCCACGAGCAGCGCCAGGATGGCGGGCCTGACGTTCTGCCGGCTGCCACGGCCACCGCGCCGCGGCCCGGGCCTGCCGCCGAACTCGGGCGGCGGGAATCCGGGGCCACCCGGGCCGCCGAAGGGGAATCCGGGCGGGAAACCGAAGCCGCGCCGGCGTGCCTCGCCCATCCAGCCGCCGGGCCCGTGTCCTCCGTGTGCGTACCTCATGATCTTCTCCGTTCTGTCGCCGATAGGTGGACGATATATCGGCAACTTGTCGGCGGCAAGGGTTTCTGAGATCGCGGGGTTGCGATACGTACCGAGCGGCCGGCATCTGGCAATCTGGTACCTGTGTTGACGGTGCCCATTCGCCAGCTCGGTGAGCCCGAGCGCGCGGCCGTCGAGCGGATCCTCGACGCCGACCCCTACGCGGGCGCCCAGATCGCTGAGCGGGTCGCGGCACACGGCTTGAACTGGTGGCGGTCCGACGGGCGGATCTACGGCTACGAGCCGGAGCGCCACATCGAGTCGATCATCTGGTCCGGGGCGCATCTGGTCCCGGTGGGCGCGACGCCGTCGGCCACGGCCGCCTTCGCCGACCTGCTCGGCGCCGAGCCGCGCGCGTGCTCCTCGATCATCGGCCGCTCGGAGGCGGTGCTCGACCTGTGGAACAGGCTCGGTGGCAACTGGGGGCCGGCCCGCGACGTTCGGCCCCATCAGCCGTTGCTGGTCACCGACCGGGATCCGGCGGTGCGCGCGGACCCCTCGGTGCGGCTGGTCCGCGCCGGCGAGGTGGATCAGCTCTTCCCGGCCGCCGTGGCGATGTACACCGAGGAGGTCGGCGTCTCGCCGCTGACCGACGACGGCGGACGCGGCTACAAACGGCGGATCGCCGAGCTGGTGAAAGCGAAGCGGGCGTACGCGAAGTACGACGGCGACCTGGTCGTCTTCAAGGCCGAGCTGGCGATCGTCACCCGGCGGACCACACAGGTCCAGGGCGTCTGGGTGCACCCGGATTACCGCGGCAGCGGGATCGCCACGGGCGCGATGGCGACCGTCGTGGCGGACGCGCTGCGCCGGGTCGCGCCGACGGTCAGTCTCTACGTCAACGACTACAACACGGCGGCCCGCCGAGTCTACGCACGCTGCGGCTTCGTCTCGGCGGGCTCGTTCGCGACGGTGCTGTTCTAGCTCCTCCAGGCACCGTCACCGTCGGATCCGGCTCCTCCAGGGCACTGTCACCCGTCGGATCCGGCTCCTCTAGTGCACGGTCACCGTCGGGCCGGGGATCAGGTCGCGCAGCTCCTCCGGCAGATCGGCGCCCATCTCGTCGGCGAGGCGCAGCGCCTCCTCGACCAGGGTCTCCACGATGATCGACTCGGGCACGGTCTTGATGACCTTGCCCTTGACGAAGATCTGGCCCTTGCCGTTGCCGGACGCCACCCCGAGATCGGCCTCGCGGGCCTCGCCCGGACCGTTGACGACGCAGCCCATGACGGCCACCCGCAGCGGCACCGGGAAGCCGTCGAGCGCGGCGGTGACCTGCTCGGCGAGGGTGTAGACGTCGACCTGGGCCCGACCGCACGACGGGCAGGACACGATCTCCAGGCCCCGCTCGCGCAGGCCCAGCGACTCCAGGATCTGGTTGCCGACCTTGATCTCCTCGACCGGCGGGGCGGACAGCGACACCCGGATCGTGTCGCCGATGCCCTCGGCCAGCAGCGCCCCGAACGCGACAGCGCTCTTGATGGTGCCCTGGAACGCCGGGCCGGCCTCGGTCACGCCGAGGTGCAGCGGGTAGTCGCACTGTTCCGCGAGCTGCCGGTACGCCCGGATCATGACGACCGGGTCGTTGTGCTTCACCGAGATCTTGATGTCCCGGAAACCGTGCTCCTCGAACAGCGAGCACTCCCAGAGCGCCGACTCGACCAGCGCCTCGGCGGTGGCCTTGCCGTACTTCTCCAGCAGCCGCTTGTCCAGCGACCCGGCGTTGACACCGATCCGGATCGGGATGCCGGCGTCGGACGCGGCCTTCGCGATCTCCTTGACCTTGTCGTCGAACTGCCGGATGTTGCCCGGGTTCACCCGGACCGCGGCACAGCCGGCGTCGATCGCGGCGAACACGTACTTCGGCTGGAAGTGGATGTCGGCGATCACCGGCAGCTGCGACTTCTTCGCGATCGCCGGCAGCGCCTCGACGTCGTCCTGCGACGGGACGGCGACCCGGACGATCTGACAGCCGGCGGCCGTGAGCTCGGCGATCTGCTGCAACGTGGAGTTCACGTCGGAGGTGAGCGTGGTGGTCATCGACTGGACGCTGACCGGGGCGCCGCCACCGACCAGCACACCGCCGACGTTGATCTGGCGGCTCTGCCGGCGCGGCGCCAGGGGCGGCGGAGGCACGGCCGGCATTCCGAGACTGATCGAGGTCATTGGAAGTTGTTCACGACCTTCCGTGAGTTGCAGGGGGAGCGAGTTCGGATCCACGGTCTCCACTCACTTGAAGAGCGTGATCGGGTTGATGATGTCGGCCGTCACGGTCAGCAGTGTGAACGCACCGCCGATGAGGATGACCGCGTACGTCAAAGGCATCAGCTTGTAGTAGTCCACCCGTCCGGGATCGGGCCGGCGGAAACGCTTGTAGATCCAGGAGCGAACAGCTTCGAACCAGGCGATGGCGATGTGCCCGCCGTCGACCGGCAGCAGCGGCAGCAGGTTGAACAGTCCGATGAACACGTTCAACGAGATGAAGACCTGCCAGAAGACCTCGGGCACACCCTTCTCGATGGCCTCGCCGCCGATCCGGCTGGCCCCGACGACACTGATCGGGGTCTCCGGGTCACGCTGATCACCGGTGATCGAGTTCCACAGCGCGGGGATCTTCTCCGGGATCCGGGCCATCGCCTTGACCGAGCTCTCCACCAGGTACCAGTTGAACTCGCCGGACGCGGGGATCGCGCCGAGAGGACTGTATTCGATCACCGCGGGCTGGTCCGTCTCCCAGCTCACACCGGCGACCGCCACCTGGGAAACCGGGCCGTTCGGATCGTTGATCGGAGTCCGTTCGGCGGCGACCAGGTTCACCGTGGTGGCCCCGGTCTGGCCGTTCCGTACGAAACGGAAGGCGGTCGGGCCGGCGGGCTGCGCCCGGATGGCGTCGGTGAGCTGCCCGTAGTTGGCGACCGTGGTGGTGCCGACCATGGTGATCACGTCGCCGGTCTGGAGGCCGGCCGCCTTGGCGGGGGCGCTCACGGCGCTGCCCTGGCCGGGCACGCACTCGGTGCTGGTGTCGGAGAGCGACGTCCGGATGCAGTCACCCACATAGATCATCGCGGGCGCGGCACGCTGCTCCTCCGCGGTGTTGGGCAGAGCGATGTTCGGCAGGCCGATGCTCCACGCCATCACCCAGGCGCCGACCAGCGCCAGCGCGAAGTGGGCGGCCGACCCGGCGCCCATCACGATGGTCCGCTTCCACACCGGGAACCGCCACATGGCGCGGTGCTGGTCCTCCGGGGCGACGTCGTCGTCCTGCGGGGTCATGCCGACGATCTTGCAGAACCCGCCGAGCGGGATGAGCTTGAGGCCGTACTCCGTCTCCCCGCGGTGGAACGAGAAGACCGTCGGGCCGAAGCCGACGAAGTACTTGGTGACCTTCATACCGAAACGCTTGCCGGTGATCATGTGGCCCAGCTCGTGCAGGCTCACGGAGATCAGAATGGTCAGTGCGAAGGCACCCGCACCCAGCCAGAACAGCATCAAGCTCCTTCAGCCACAGTCGCGATCGTCCGCTGTGCGTGGGCACGCGCCCATGCCTCTGCGGCAAGCACCTCATCGACGGTACCCGGTTCCGCGAAGTCGGGGGCAGCCTCGAGCACCCGCTCGAGGGTGTCGACGATGCCCAAGAACGGTAGCCGACCGGAGACGAAGGCGGCCACACACTCCTCGTTGGCCGCGTTGTAGACGGCCGGCAGACAGCGCCCGGCCCGGCCCGCCTGCTTGGCGAGGCGCACCGCCGGGAACGCCTCGTCGTCCAGCGGGCGCAGCTCCCAGGTGTGCGCCTGGGTCCAGTCGACCGCGGCGGCCGCCTCCGGCACCCGCTCCGGCCAGGCCAGGGCCAGCGCGATCGGCAACCGCATGTCCGGTGGGCTGGCCTGGGCCAGGGTCGATCCGTCGGTGAACTCGACCAGGGAGTGCAGCACCGACTGCGGGTGGACCATCACCTCGATGTCGTCGTACGGCACACCGAACAGCTCGTGCGCCTCGATCACCTCGAGCGCCTTGTTCACCATCGTCGCCGAGTTGATCGTCACGACCGGGCCCATGTCCCAGGTCGGGTGCTTGAGCGCCTCCTCGGGAGTGACGTTCGTCAGCTCCTCGCGCCGCCGGCCCCGGAACGCCCCGCCGCTCGCGGTCAGCACGAGCCGGCGCACCTCGGCCGCGCTCCCGCCGCGCAGGCACTGGGCCAGCGCCGAGTGCTCGGAGTCGACCGGGACGATCTGCCCCTGTCTGGCGATCCGGCGGACCAACGGACCGCCGGCGACCAGGGACTCCTTGTTGGCCAGGGCGAGGATCCGGCCGCTCTCGCACGCGGCCAGGGTGGGCGCCAGGCCGAGGCTGCCGACCACGCCGTTCAGCACGACGTCACACGGCCACCTCGCCAGCTCGGTCATGGCGTCCGGCCCCGCCACGATCTTGGGGAGTTTGAAGTCGCCGGTGGCCCAGCCGCGTTTCTGCGCCTCGGCGTAGAAGGCCAGCTGGAGGTCCTGGGTGACCGAGGAACGGGCCACCCCGACCACCTCGACCCCGAGTTCCAGGGCCTGAGCGGCGAGCAGTTCGACGTTGCCACCCCCGGCGCCGAGAGCCACCACCCGGAACCGGTCCGGATTGCGCCGGACGATGTCGATGGCTTGAGTCCCGATGGACCCGGTGGAGCCGAGCAGTACGAGATCACGCATACCGCCCATCCTCCCGGACAGCCGCACGCCGGTTGCGGTCAGGCCGGAACGGGGTATCGGTCCACCATGAGATCGTTGGCCCTACCGCGCGGGAAGGATCTCGCGCTGCACTCGGCCGCGATCACGTTCTACGCCGGGATCGCGGTGGTTCCGGTCGCCCTGCTGGCGATCTGGCTCACCGGGCTGGCAGTGGGCGCGGAACGCGTACGCCGTCTGACCGGCCGGACCATCACCGCGCTGCCGGACGACATCGGCGCGCCGCGGGCACTGAGCGCCCTGATCGACGCCGGGCTGGCGCTGACCCCGATGCTGGCGCTGGCCAGCCTGCTCCCGGCCACCCTGTACGGCGAAGGCCTGCGCCGGGCGTTCGCCTCGATCGCCCTGCCCGGCGAGAAGCTGGTCGGCTGGCGCGGCCGGCTGCTGTGGCTGCCGCTGCTGGCGGCCGCTCCGGCCCTGCTGCTGGCCCTGTTGCTGGCACTGCCCACGACGAGCGCCCTGTGGCTGCGCGGCGGCTGGTGGTCGGTGCTGGGCGTGGTGCTGTCGTTCCTGGCCGTCTGGCTGGTGCTGACCCCGGTGGTGATCTGGGTCTTCCGCTATGTGGCGCCGGGTCGTCCACCCTGGCTCGCCACCACGCTGATCGGCTCGTTCACGGCGGCGAACCTCTCCGGTTTCCTGCACGGTTTCGTGCTCTTCTGCTCCCTTCCGCTGGACCTGGGTCTGCCGTTCGGCGGATTCACCGAGATAGGCGGTGTGGTCGCGGTGGGCCTCTGGCTCTATCTGTTCCATGTGATCGTGCTGACCGGTTTCGCGGCCACGCGATCCGTCAACAACGCGAGGTAGCGTCGCTGCCTATGACCCCCATTCCGGGCCGCGCCGATGTGGTGATCATCGGAGCCGGCCACAACGCCCTGGTCTCCGCCGTCCTCCTGGCTCGCGCCGGCCTCGACGTCGTGGTGCTGGAGGCCGCCGGTGTGCTGGGCGGCGCCACCCGTACCGAGCATCCGTTCGCCAAGGTTCCCGGCCTCGGCCAGTCCACCGGCTCCTACCTGCTCGGCCTCATGCCGCCGGAGCTGCTCAAGACACTCGACGTGGACATCCCGGTGCTGCGGCGGGATCCGCACTACTTCCTGCCGTCTACCGGGCCGGCCGGTTCGCCGTACCTCCTCTTCGGCAGTGACGGCGAGGCCAACCGGGCGCAACTGTCGCCCCGCGACGCCGCCGCCGACGAGACGCTGGCCTGCGAGATCGGCGCGCTGCGCGCCGATCTCGCGCCCTCCTGGCTGGAGGAGCCGACGTCCGTCGAGGAGATCGCCGACCGCCACATCCGGCCGCAGCTGCAGAGCACCTTCCTCGATCTGGTACGCGGATCCGTCGTCGGCTACCTGGCCCGTTTCGGGTTCGCCAGTGAGCTGCTCGTGGCGATGTACACGGTGACCGACGGCCTGTCCGGACTGCACGCCGGTCCGGACGATCCCGGCACCGGGCACAACTTCCTGGTCCACAACATGTGCCGGCTGCCCGGCTCGGACGGCACCTGGCTGATCGCCGAGGGCGGGATGGGCACGGTGTCCCGGGTGTTCGCCGACGCCGCCCGGGCCGCCGGGGCACGCCTGTTCACCGATGCCCGGGTGACGGCGGTGACGGTGGACGGCGGGGCGGCCAGTGGAGTCGTCCTGGCCGATGGACGGCAGGTGTCGGCCCGGGTCGTTCTGGGCGGCTGCGACCCGTACCGATTGATGGATCTCGTGCCTGAGGGGTCGCTGCCGGCCGCGCTCACCGACCGGATGGCCGCGGTCCGCCGGCCGGGCGCCACGATGAAGGTGAATCTGGCGCTGCGTGACCTGCCGCGTTTCTCGTGCCTGCCGGAGGGGGCGCCGTCGCCGTTCGGCTCCACCATCCACCTGCTGCCGGGCGACGCGTCACCGATGACGAACCTGCGCGCCATGTGGGCCGACGTCCGGGCCGGCCGGCTCCCCGCCGAACCGACCATCGAGTGGTACCTGCACACCACGATCGACCCGTCGCTGCGCGACGACGACGGACATCACTCCTCGGCGCTCTTCGTGCAGTCGGTGCCCTTCGAGCCGTCCGGCTCGTCCTGGGATCAAGAGCTTCCGGGGTACGTGGAAAGGCTGCTCGCCATCTGCGACAGGTACGCGCCGGGCACGTCGGACCTGGTGGCGGACGTGATGCCGCTGACCCCGCCGGGCATCGAGCGACATTTCGGGATGACCGGTGGGCACATCCACCACGTCGACAACACGGTCGCCTTCGACCAGCGGATGCCGTACTTCACCGGACTGGACGGGCTCTACCACGGCTCGGCCGGGGCGCACCCGGCCGGCAGCGTGATCGGCGCGGCGGGCCACAACGCGGCCCGCCGCATCCTGCGCGACCTGGCCTTCTAAGCCTTCTTGGTGGCCCGGATCTGGTGGCCGACGCCGGTCAGGCAACGGCCGCTGGGCAGGTCGAACTTCCAGCCGTGCAGCTGGCAGGTCAGCACGTTGCCCTCGACGATGCCGAAACGGGACAGGTCGGCCTTGAGGTGGGGGCAACGGCGCTGCACGGTCCAGTCACCGAACTCGATGTCCTCGGCGTCGACGGCCTTCTCGTGCTCGTCGTACCAGCCCTCGGCGTACTGCAGGCGCTCCTCGGAGAGACACTTGAAGAACGCGTAGACGAACTCGTTGTACTGACCGATCCGGGCCGCGGAGAAGCGGCAGGACAGGAACAGCGAGTTCACCCAGTCGCCCTCGTCGATGAAGATGAGGTGCTCGATCAGCTCGCGCCGGGTGCGGAAGCGGTAGCGGACCTTCTCGTCGGCGTACGCCCGGACCTGCTTGCCCGGGAAGTCCACCACGATCGACTCGATCTCGTCGCCGTCGTAGGAGACCAGGTCGAACCGGACCGGGCCGCCGACACCCTTGGCCATGTAGATCGACTCCTCGAGCAGCGGCTCGATCCGCTTCTTCAGCTCGCCGAGGACGTCGATCTCCGGGTGCCGCCAGGACGCCTTCTCCGCCTCGATGATCGGGCGCTTGCGCTCCCGCATCTCCTCGAGGTGCGCCTTCTTGTTGGCGAAGAACTCGTCGACCGGCATCGGGTGCGTGGTCGTCTGCCTCGTGCCGCCGTCGGTCAGCTCGGTGACGCTGCCCGGCAGCTGGACGACCGCGTTGGTGCCGCCGACCTTCGCGTACTCGGACAGGAACACCGACTGATCCGGGAAGATGTTGCCCTCGTCACCGTGGATGTCGTTGAACTGCCACAGCTCGTCGTCGAGGAAACACGGCGGGCCGGCGATCGGGAAGACGAAGTCCGCCTTCAAGTCGTCGATGTAACGCCAGGTGCGGTCGAACTGCCGCTCCCGCTTCTGCTTGCCGAACGCGGTCTTCGCGCTCTCCGGCAGCTCGTAGACCATCGGATACCAGATCGCGCCGGAGAACTGCAGCATGTGCGCGTGCACGTGGCCCAGCTCGTTGAACCGGGTCAGGTCGGCGGGGCGGGCGTCGTTCTGGTTCAGCACGCGGACGCCGTCGTACTCCACCCAGAGCGACGAGTCCCCGATCGGCCCGTCGGTCGGGCTGATCAGCGCCTGGATCATCACCTTCAGGCCACCGTCCAGCTCGTGCACCTCGTCGGACCTCGTCCGCAGGAAGCTGGTGAACCCCAGCGCCCGCAGCTCGTCCTCGAGCTGGCTGGTCGGGTACTCCGGCAGGAGCACGGTGGCCTTCTTGTTGACGAACCGCTTCAGGTGCTCGGCGTCGAAGTGGTCCCGGTGCAGATGGGAGACGTACAGGTAGTCGACGTCGCCCAGGGTCTCCCAGTCCAGCTGGGAGTTGTCCGGAAACGGGAACCAGGAGGCGAAGTACGCCGGGTTCACCCACGGATCGCACAGAATGCTGCCGGCAGCGGTGTCGATCCGCATGCTCGCATGGCCGGTGCCCGTGATCCGCACTGAATCGCTCCTCTGCTCGCGCCTTAGCTGACCGCCTCTGCGGTTTTCGAACGCCTCGAAAGTACAGCCGGGTTGCTGCGGTTCGCCCGTCGACCCCGTGACAGACTGTTTCCGATTCGACATCGACAAGGAGGTCGCCACCGTGGCTGCGGAAGAACACCACGAGGAGGTCTACGCGCCCGACCAGCTGAAGCCCGGCAACCGCAAGCGGGCTCAGAAGGGCGCGATCATCTCGGCCGCGATCCTGCTGCTCTTCTTCTGGGGCAACCAGCAGGGCAACACCGAGAAGGTGTGGCTCGCCGTGATCGCCGTAGGCTTGATCGCCGTCATCATCGGCGACGCCGTCCTGCGCCGCAGCGGCCTCCGGCCGAACGACCAGTAGCCCCTCGGACGACGAAAAGAGGGGGCCGGCGGCCCCCTCTTTCAGTTTCGCTGACTCAGCGGCGCCGCAGCAGGATGTCCTTCACCTCGCGCAGCGCGGCGTCGACCTCAGCCTCGAAGTAGCCGTTCGGTACCAGACCGAACTGCAGCATGTCGAGGTCGTTCTCGTTCACCGGCATCGGGCCGCGGCCGGTCATCGCCTGCAGGATGCCCTCGAACAGGCGGTCCACCTGCATCGGGTCGTAACCGCTGCCGAACCGGCGGGGCTGAAACGTGCGGCGCAACTGGTCCACCCGGTACAGCTCGCCACCCGGCTCACCCAGAGGCGGGCCCAGCTGCGGCTGCTGCGGGCCGTAACCACCGCTGTACGGCGGGCCGCTCATCGGGGCGCCGGGCATCGGCGAACCGGGCATGGCCATCGGCGAACCCGGCATCGGGGCGCCCGGCATCTGACCGTAGCCGCCGCGCGGCTCCCGGTCGGGCATCCGCAGCTCGGCGGTCATGTCGGCCTTGCCGTGCCGGCCGGGCTCGAAACCGTCATAGCCGCCCTGGTGGTCGTAACCACCCTGGTCGTAACCGGGCGGCGGGCCGGGACGCTGCGGCGGCTGCTGCGGCGGCGGAGGCTGCTGGCCGTAACCGGTGGGCTCGTCATACCGCCCGTACGGGTCGGGGCCGGGCGGAAGCTGCTGCGGCTGTTGCTGCTGCTGCTGGCGCTGCGGCATCTGCGGGGGCATCATCCGGTCGTCACGCACCGGCGCGGGCAGCCGCTCGGTCGGCGGGGACGCCATCCGGGCCGCCGGGTTCATCGCCGGGCCGGCCGGCTGCTGCTGCGGGCCGCCGAAACCGCCCTGGCCGGGCATGCCCTGCGGCTGCATGCCGGGACCCGGGGGGAAACCCTGGCCGGGAGGCGGGAAGCCACCCTGTCCCTGCGGCATGCCACCCTGGCCCTGCGGCATGCCGCCCGGACCGCCGGGGCCGGGACCGCGGTCGAACCCACCACGCTCGAAGCCCTGGCCGGGACCGCCGGGACCGGGGCCCATGGCCGCTGCGCCGGACGCGGACGCGGCGGTCAGACCACTGCGCATGGAGTCACGCATGGGGTCCGTCGCGGGACGGCCGCCCCGCTCCTCGAACTCGGCGAGCTGCCGCTCGACCCGATCGAGGTGCAGGTCGACCTGCCACTCGTCATAGCCACCGAAGCGCACACGGAAGACGACGTCGTGCACCTCTTGCGCGCCCACCGGCGGGCCGACCTGCTCCCCGGCCAGGGTCGCCTCGACCCGGTCCAGGAACGCGTCGACCTCGTCGACCTTGTAGCCACGCCGCAGCGCACGCCTTCGGAAACGCTGCCCCTGACTCGTCACAACGTCTCCCACTCCGCTCGCTGGGACCTACGCCCAGTCACTGTGCCACCTCCGCGTCGGCTGCGGCGCCCCCTGCGCTCGCGTGCGTCAGCTCGCCCGCGGCCAGTTGGCCGCATGCGCCGTCGATCTCCCGCCCCCGGGTGTCGCGGACCGTCGTCGAGACGCCGGCATCACGCAACCGGCGGACGAACTCGCGCTCGACCGGTTTGGGGCTGGCATCCCACTTGCTCCCCGGCGTCGGGTTGAGCGGGATGAGATTCACATGGGCCAGCTTGCCGTTCAGAAGGCGGCCGAGCAGGTCGGCACGCCAGGACTGATCGTTTACGTCCCGGATCAGGGCGTATTCGATGGAAACCCGACGGCCGGTCTGCGCCGCGTAATCGAACGCGGCATCGAGCACCTCGGCCACCTTCCAACGCTGGTTGACGGGCACAAGCTCATCGCGCAGATCATCATCGGGGGCATGCAGTGACAGCGCAAGAGTCACCGAGAGCTGTTCGTCGATCAACCGGCGCATAGCGGGCACCAAACCCACCGTGGACACGGTGATGTGCCGTTGTGACAATCCGAGCCCCTCAGGAGCGGGCGTGGTGAGCCGCCGCACCGCCTCGATGACCCGCGGATAGTTGGCCAGCGGCTCACCCATCCCCATGAAGACCACCCGCGACAGCCGCGGCGGGGAACCCGTCACCGCGCCGGACGCCGCCACCCCGGCCAGGTAGACCACCTGGTCCACGATCTCGGCCACCGACAGGTTGCGGGTCAGGCCCTGCTGGCCCGTCGCGCAGAACGGGCAGGCCATGCCGCACCCGGCCTGACTCGACACGCACGCGGTCACCCGGTCGGGGTAACCCATCAGCACGCTCTCCACGAGCGCGCCGTCATGCAGCTTCCACAGGGTCTTGCGGGTCGCGCCGTCGTCGCACGCCTGCTCCCGGATCGGGGTGAGCAGCGTGGGCAGCAGGTCGGCGGTGAGCCGCTCACGAGAGGCGGCCGGCAGGTCGGTCATCTCGGAGACGTCCCGCACCAGGCGGCCGAAGTAGTGGGTGGAGAGCTGCCTCGCCCGGAACGCGGGCTCACCCAGGCCGACCACCGCGCTCTTGCGGCCGGCGAGATCGAGGTCGGCGAGGTGACGCGGGGGCATGCTGGGACGGCGGCGGGCGCTCACCGCCCCCGACTGCAGGGTGTCTGGCTGATCGGGGCTGATCGGGATGACCGGAAGAATCGTCATGGCGTATCCAGTGTCCCACGTCCGCCGAGTCGGTCGCCCACAGCTAGCTCGGGGTGATGATCGCGAACAGCAGGTAGGCGGTGGGAACGGCGAACAGGATCGAGTCCAGCCGGTCCATCAGACCGCCGTGGCCGGGCAGCAGATTGCTCATGTCCTTCACGCCGAGATCCCGCTTGAGCATGGACTCGGCCAGGTCGCCGAGCACCGCCATCACCGAGATGACCGCGCCGAACAACAGACCCCAGTAGACCGGCACGTCCAGCAGGAAGAAGAGCAGCGCGCCACTGCCGATGGCGGCCGCCGTGACCGAGCCGGCGAAGCCCTCCCAGGACTTCTTCGGGCTGATCCTCGGTGCCATCGGATGCTTGCCGAGGAACACGCCGGCGGCGTAACCCCCGGTGTCCGAGAGCACCACGGCGACCAGGGTGCAGACCACCCGCAGCGGGCCGTCGTCGAGTTGCACCAGCATCGCCGCGAAGCTCAGCAGGAACGGCCCGTAGACCGCGATCAGCAGGCTCGGCGTGAAGTCGCGGCGGACCGCGGCGAACCCGTCGGCGACGCGCCACAGGCAGGCCGCGCCCACCGTGACTGCCAGGCCGACAGCCAGCGCGTCCGGACCGTAGAACCACGCCAGACCGGTCATCAGGGTGGCACCGGCGATCAGCGGGATCAGCGGAGGGCGGGCGCCGACGGCGGCGAACGCCCGGACCATCTCCCAGGCGCCGATGCCGGAGGCCACCACCAGGATGACGAGCAGCGCCATCGGCTCGATCAGCAACGCGGCCAGGACGATCAGGCCCAGGCTCAGGCCGACCGCGATGGCGGCCGGCAGGTTACGGCCGGCACGGCCGCCGCCCTGCGGCTTACGGCCCCGGCCGGCGCGGCGACGGCCCTTGCCGCCGCCCTTGCCGGGCTCCTGCTGCTGGATTCCGGGGTCGGTCATCGGTTCCGTTCCGGGGTACGCGGGCGGCGCCGCCGCTGACTGCATTGACAAAGCCGTACCCCTACCCGCCGAGAAATCCACGTGAGCGCCACAGCGCCGAAACGTGTAGCTCACAGAAACCGTGCAGAGCGTACTGCAAAGGTGACGTTCCAACAGGGGTCGAGGTGGCGGGCAATTTAACCACCCGTGAACCAGGACCGGCCGAACAGGCCGAAGCCCGGCTCCTCCGGTGCGGCGGGCCGGGCTTCCTCCGGTGCTCAGACCTCGAGCAGCTCGGCTTCCTTGTGCTTGACGAGCTCGTCGATGACGGCGACGTAGCGGTGCGTCACATCGTCGAGCTCCTTCTCGGCGCGACGACCGTCGTCCTCACCGGTCTCGCCGTCCTTGACCAGCTTGTCGATCTGGTCCTTGGCCTTGCGACGGACGTTACGGATCGCGACACGGCCGTCCTCGGCCTTGCCCCGGGCCACCTTGATCATTTCCCGGCGGCGTTCCTCGGTCATCTGCGGCAGGTGGATGCGCAGTTGCGTACCCTCGTTGTTGGGGTTGACCCCCAGATCGGAGTCACGGATCGCCCGCTCGATCGGGCCCAGCTGCGACGCGTCGTAGGGCTTCACGATGACCATGCGCGGCTCCGGGACGCCGACGGAGGCCATCTGCGTCACCGGCGTGGGCGCACCGTAGTAGTCGACCAGGATCTTGGAGAACATCGCGGGAGTAGCCCGCCCGGTCCGGATGGCGGCGAACTCCTCCTTGGCGTGCTCGACCGCGCTCTCCATCTTCTCCTCGGCCTCGAAGAGGGTTTCCTCGATCACCGGCTCTTCTCGCCTCCTTGCTGTCTTCGGTGGTGCGGGATGTGGGGACGGAGCGCGGCTCAGTCTGCGGTGATCAGCGTGCCGATCCGCTCGCCGGCGCACGCGCGCACGATGGTGTCGTCGCCCTCGGCGCCGAAGACCAGCATGGGCAGCTTGTTCTCCTCGCAGAGGCTGAACGCGGCCTGGTCGGCCACCCGCAGCCCGCGCTGGAGGACTCCCTGGAAGGTGATGGTCTCCAGCTTCTGGGCGGTGGGGTCGATCCGGGGGTCGGCGGTGTAGACCCCGTCCACGCCGTTCTTGCTCATCAGCACCATGTCCGCGTGGATCTCCAGAGCCCGCTGGGCGGTCACCGTGTCGGTGGAGAAGTACGGCATGCCGGCGCCGGCGCCGAAGATCACGACCCGGCCCTTCTCCAGGTGCCGGATCGCACGCAGCGGGAGATAGGGCTCCGCGACCTGGGCCATCGTGATGGCCGTCTGCACGCGCGTCTCGATGCCCTCCTTCTCCAGGAAGTCCTGAAGAGCCAGGCAGTTCATCACCGTCCCGAGCATGCCCATGTAGTCCGCCCGGTTGCGGTCCATGCCGCGCTTCTGCAGCTCCGCGCCACGGAAGAAGTTGCCGCCGCCGACCACCACGGCGACCTGGATGCCACGCCGCGTCACGGTCGCGATCTGTTTCGCCAGCGACTGGACCACGTCCGGCTCGACGCCGACCGCGCCGCCACCGAAGACTTCGCCGGAGAGTTTGAGGACGACCCGCCGCGGCCGCACGGTCGGCGGGTTCCGATCATCCGTGGCGGACTGCTCGGTCACCATCGTCATGAGACCCGCCTTTCCCTTCGCTATCTGCAGGAGACCTTATGCGACCGGGAGGCCGGGCGCTCAATCGCGTACCCGACCTCCCGTGTCACAGCGTTACTCGCCTTACTCCTGGCCGACCTCGTACCGGACGAAGCGGGTTACCTCGATACCGGATTCGCTGACGACCTGCTTGACCGTCTTCTTGTTGTCGACGACCGAAGCCTGCTCGAGCAGGACGAAGTCCTTGAAGAAGGAGTTCACCCGGCCCTCGATGATCTTGGGCATTGCCTGCTCGGGCTTGCCCTCCTCGCGAGCGGTCTGCTCGGCCACGCGGCGCTCGGTCGCGACGACCTCGGCCGGGACCTCATCGCGGGTCAGGTACTTCGGCCGCATCGCGGCGATCTGCATACCGACCTGACGGGCGTCCGAGTCGGCCGTCTCGTCGTCCTTGCCGGTGTACTGCACCAGGACGCCGACCTGCGGCGGCAGGTCCTGAGCCTTGCGGTGCAGGTAGACCGCGACGGTGCCGTCGACGATCGTGAAGCGGTTGACCACGATCTTCTCGCCGATCTTGGCGGCGTAGTCCTGGACCAGGTCGGCGACGGTCTTGCCGTCCTCGATCGACGCGGCCAGCAGAGCGGCGGCGTCGGCGATCTTGTTGGCCTCGCCGAACTCGACCAGACGCTGACCCAGGGCCACGAAGTCCGGGGTCTTGGCGACGAAGTCGGTCTCGCAGTTCAGCTCGAGCAGCGCGCCGCCCGAGTGGCTGACGATGCCGTTCGCGGCGGTCCGGCCGGCCCGCTTGCCGACGTCCTTGGCGCCCTTGACGCGCAGGAACTCGACGGCCTTGTCGAAGTCGCCCTCGGACTCCTCGAGCGCCTTCTTGCAGTCCATCATGCCGGCACCGGTGAGGTCGCGGAGCTTCTTCACGTCCGCGGCGGTGTAGTTAGCCATGACTCTTCTCTCGATGTCAGTCGGTCGAGTTACTCGGCGGGGACGGCGGCGGCCGGCTCTTCGGCCTTCGGCTCCTCGGCCTTCGGCTCCTCAGCCTTGGGCTCCTCGGCCTTCGGCTCCTCGGCCTTCTTCTCGGCGCCCTCGTAGAGGTCCCGCTCCCACTCGGGCAGCGGCTCGCCGGCGGCCACGGTGCCCGCCTCGGGCTTCTCGTCGGCGTTGCCACCGCGGCCACGGCCGGAACGGGCGATCAGACCGTCGGCGACGGCAGCCGCGATGACCTTGGTCAGCAGCTCGGCCGAGCGGATCGCGTCGTCGTTACCCGGAATCGGGAAGTCGACCTCGTCCGGGTCGCAGTTGGTGTCCAGCACCGCGATGACCGGGATGTTGAGCTTCCGGGCCTCGTCGACCGCGATGTGCTCCTTCTTGGTGTCCACGACCCAGATCGCCGACGGCGTCTTGGTCATGTCACGCAGACCACCGAGGGTCTTGGTGAGCTTGGTCTTCTCCCGGAAGAGCTGGAGGGTCTCCTTCTTGGTGTAACCGGCGGCGGTGCCGCTCAGGTCACCCAGGGCCTCGAGCTCCTTCATCCGCTGGAGACGCTTGTACACCGTCTGAAAGTTGGTCAGCATGCCGCCGAGCCAGCGGTGGTTCACATACGGCTGGCCGACCCGGGTCGCCTGCTCGGCGATGGCCTCCTGCGCCTGCTTCTTGGTGCCGACGAAGAGGATGTGGCCACCCTCGGCGACGGTGTCCCGCACGAAGCTGTACGCCTTCTCGATGTAGTCGAGGGTCTGGCGCAGGTCGATGATGTAGATGCCGTTGCGCTCGGTGAAGATGAAGCGCTTCATCTTCGGGTTCCAGCGCCGGGTCTGGTGTCCGAAGTGAACACCGCTCTCCAGCAGCTGACGCATGGTCACGACGGCCATGGTGGGGCTCCCTGATCTTCCCTGGTTGTCACGCTCACCGGCGGTGGGCGTCCTGGCGCCCGGTCGGCGGCCACGATCGGGCCCGAAAGATCGGGACCAGGGAGGGCCACCGCCGACGACCGCTACTCTGGGTGATCCAGATCACGGCACGTTCGGAGGGCGCGCGAGGTCGACCGCTTGGGCGGTCGCCGTCGACAAGCATACGCCAGGGCCCGCGCCGGGCCGGTCCGCCCTCGGCCGCCGCCCCACCACCGGCCGGATCCGCGGCGTATGTCGTTTCCGGCAGCCTTATCACACTCCGGCGGATCGCTGAGCGTCATCCACATCGCCGCGGAACCCACAGTGCGCGTTCTGCCGGCCCGCGATCGGTGCCACGGTGCCGTCATGACGACTCAGCGACGAGCGGTCGGCGCCTACGGCGAGCGGCTGGCCGCCCGGCACCTCCAGGACAGCGGCCTGGTGCTCCTGCAACGCAACTGGCGCTGCGCCGACGGCGAGGTCGACCTCATCCTGCGCGACGGCGACGACCTCGTCTTCTGCGAGGTCAAGACCCGCCGCACGGCGACCTTCGGTCCACCGGCGGCAGCGGTCGGTCACCGCAAGGTGCGCAAGTTGCGCCAGTTGGCGGCCCGCTGGCTGACCGAAGCGGGGGTACGTGCGGAGCGCGTCCGTTTCGACGTGGTGGAAGTCCTGCCGCAACCACGCGGCGCCGCCCGGCTCGTGCACATCCGGGACGCGTTCCGATGAACGAGCTTGTGAGCGAATCCCGCGGCTCAGGTTCGCACTCGTGGCGACGCCGGAGCTCAGGTTCGCACTCGTGGCGACGCCGAGGCGCAGCGGAGGTGGCGACATGAGCTACGCCCGCGTCCTCTGCGTCGGCCTCGTCGGGGTCGCCGGCCACCTGGTCGAGGTCGAGGCGGACCTCTCCGCCGGCCTGCCCACCCTGGTGCTCACCGGCCTGCCGGACACCGCCCTCAACGAGGCCCGCGACCGGGTCCGCGCCGCCGTGGTGAACTCCGGGCAGGACTGGCCCAACCGGCGGATCACGGTCAACCTGCTACCGGCCGCCCTGCCCAAGCACGGCAGCGCGTTCGACCTGGCGATCGCCGCGGCGGTGCTGGCCGGGGCGGGCGAGCTGCCGGCCGCCCCGCTCGACCGGGTGGCGCTGCTCGGCGAGCTCGGGCTCGACGGCACGGTTCGGCCGGTCCGTGGCGTGCTGCCGATGGTCGCGGCGGCGGCCCGGGCCGGGATCACCCGGGTCATCGTGCCGGCCGGCAACGCCCTGGAGGCGAGCGTCGTGCCGGGCGTCACCGTCCGGGCCGTCGACACGTTGCAGGGTCTCGTCGCGTTCGCCCGCGGCGCCGGCCCGCTGCTCGACCCGCCGACCGCGCCGGAGGCCGCGGAGCCGCCCGGCCCCGACCTCGCCGACGTGGCCGGGCAGGGGACCGGCCGGTACGCCCTGGAGATCGCCGCCGCGGGCGGCCACCACCTCGCCCTCTTCGGCCCGCCCGGATCCGGCAAGACGATGCTCGCCGAACGGCTGCCGTCCATCCTCCCGGAGCTCGACGACGACGCCGCCCTCGAGGTCACCGCCCTCCAGTCGATCGCCGGTGTGCTGCCGCCGGACGGAGGGCTGATCCGCCGGCCACCGTTCCAGGCGCCGCACCACAGCTCGTCACTGGCCGCCCTGGTCGGCGGCGGGTCCGGGCTGATCCGGCCGGGCGCGATCAGCCTCGCCCACCGGGGTGTGCTCTTCCTCGACGAAGTGCCCGAGATGAGCCGCGCCACGCTCCAGGCGCTCCGGCAGCCGCTGGAGAGCGGCCGGGTGGTGCTGTCCCGGGCCCGCGGCACCACGGAGTACCCGGCACGCGCCCAGCTGATCGTCGCCGCCAACCCCTGCCCCTGTGCCAGCCCGGCGGGGGACCACGCCTGCCAGTGCACTCCTCTGGTCCGCCGCCGCTATCTGGGCAAGCTGTCCGGGCCGCTGCTCGACCGGATCGACATGAAGATCCACCTGATGCCGGTTCGGGCCGTCCAGCTGACCGTCGCCGCCGAGCCGGCCGAGTCGTCCGCGGTGGTCGCCACCCGGGTGGCGCGGGCCCGGGCCGCCGCCGAGCACCGGTGGGCGCCCGGCGGGTGGCGGGTCAACGCCGAGGTGCCCGGTCACCGGCTGCGGCGGCCACCGTGGCGGCTGCCGTCCCGCGACACGGCCGTCCTGCACGACGCCCTGGAGACCGGCGTGCTGTCGGCGCGCGGCTTCGATCGCTGCCTGCGGCTCGCCTGGACCCTCGCCGACCTCGACGGGCGCGACCGGCCGGTGGCGGCGGACGTCTGCGTGGCGTACCAGCTGCGCATGGGCGAGCCGGGCGCCCACGCGACCGCCTGATTGTCCCGTTCCTTTTCACCTACCGGTTCCCGCCCGGCGGACGGCCTGTTCGCCGCGTCGGACGATCCCCTTTCGGAGTTTGAGATGAACCTCCTCGCCGGGCGTGCTCGCGCTCTCGGCCGGGCGGCGCTCCTCGCCGCCGTCGTGCTCCTGTTCGTGCTCGCCGCGGGATGTCCGGCATGAGCGGCCGGGGTGGGCCGGGCGGTCCGGCCGACCGGGCCGCCCGGGCCGTGCTCCTGTTCGTGCTCGCCGCGGGATGTCCGGCATGAGCGGCCGGGGTGAGCCGGGCGGTCCGGCCGACCGGGCCGCCCGGGCCGCGCTCACCTGGCTCGCCGAGCCCGGCGACCGGGCGGTGTGGACGCTCGTGCAGCAGTCCGGAGCGCCGGACGCACTGGAGCGGCTGCTCAGCGGCGACATCCCGGGCACCCGCCTGCGCGCCGCGATCAGCGCCCGGCTCAGATCCGGTGACCCGCGCCGGCTGGCCGAGATCGCCCTGCGGCGGGCGGACCGGCTCGGCGCCCGTCTCGTCGTCCCCGCAGACGACGAGTGGCCCACCCGGGTCGACGAGCTGGCGACGCTGGAGCTCGACACCGGCGGCCGAGTCAATCAGGACACCCGGCCACCGCTCTGTTTCTGGGTGCGCGGCGGGCCGCCCCTCGGCGAGACCCTGGAGAGGTCGGTCGCGATCGTCGGCGCCCGGGCCGCCACCGCGTACGGCACACACGTCACCGGCGAGATGGCGTATTCGCTCGCCCGCCAGGGATGGACCGTCGTCTCCGGGGGAGCCTTCGGCATCGACGCGGCCGCTCACCGCGGTGCGCTCGCCGGCGACGGCTTGACCTCGGCGGTCCTCGCCTGTGGTGTGGACCGGCCCTATCCGGCGGGGAATTCGGCGTTGTTCGAGCAGATCGCCGAGCAGGGCCTGCTGGTGAGCGAGTGGCCGATCGGCGCCGAACCGTTCCGGCACCGCTTCCTGATCCGCAACCGGGTGATCGCCGCGGCCACCGCCGGCACGGTCGTGGTGGAGGCGGCGGCTCGCAGCGGCGCGGCCCAGACGATGAGCCGGGTGCTGGCTCTCGGCCGGCCCGCGATGGTGGTGCCGGGCCCGGTCACGTCGGCGATGTCGGTCGGCTGCCACGAGATCCTGCGCACCCATCCGTACGCCCGGGTGGTGACCTGCGCGACGGATGTGCTCGAGGAGGTCGGGCGGATCGGCGAGTACCTGGCGGACCCACCACGCGGCCCGGAGCGCCGGCACGACAGCCTGGACGAGGAGTCGGCGCTGATCCTGGAGTCGGTTCCGGCACGCGGGTCGGCCACTCCGGAGGAACTCGCCGCCGGCGCCCGGCTGAGTCTGCGGACCGTGCTGGGGCGGCTCTCGCTGCTGGAGATGGCCGGATTGGTGGTCCGGACCGGAGACGGATTCGCGCTCTCACCCGGTCGGCGACCGGCCCGTCACTCTGACGAGTGAGCGCCACGCCCACGTGCACCTAGCGACTTTTCCGGAGTTATCCCCCGCACCGCGGCCGCTCGCCGGGATCTGCGGGCGCACCTGAGAGCCCTCCGGCGCAGTGACGTTCAACGATCCCGTCACCGTCCGGAGGGCATGCCTGGGGCCGGCTCGTCGAGCGCGCCGGCCGCCGCGGACACGGCGGCCGGCGCACGAGCCGGCGATCAGGTCACGGCACGCGACCGGACGGGTCAGTCCTCAGACTCGTCCAGGTCACGGCGGTGCACCTTCATCCAGGCCTCGACATCCTCGGTCAGCCAGACCTTGCCCTGCGCCAGGTCTGCGACCGGTTTCGGAAAGTCCGCGCGGCTGGTGATCTGGTACGCCCGCTGGCGACTGACACCACCCAGGCGGATACGGATCTCGTGCGCGCCCATGAGTCGGATCGGCTTCACTCCCACATGATCGACCGTAGGCGCGGGTCAATTAGTCAAACTCCAACTTGTTAAGAAGCAGGTTGGCATCAGACAAGTAGAGTGGTCGCATGCCTACGCGTCATGAGACAACCGGCCCGGTACCCCATCATCCCCGCCATCGACGTGACTGGAGGACCATGTGGCGTCGCTGCATATGCGGCCTTCCCGCGCCCTGCATCGACCGCGTCCCACCGCTGCCGCAACCGCCTTACCCGCCCCGGCCGCCCGCCCCGGAGCCGCCACCACAGGGTGGCCCGGGGCTCTACCGGTCGAGGGCCGCCCGCCCCGAGGCGAAAGGGACGCCCGGTCCTCAACCTCCCCCGCGCACCTCCGGCCCGGAGTCCGACATCGGGCGGGCCGGCCGGCTCACTCCGGCCCAGGAGCACCGCACCGGCTCACGGCCCACCCGCCGCCGGCGTCGCGGCCACGGGACGTCGGCCACATAGGAGCGCGGCCCGCGTTCCCGGAGCGGTCCGGTCACAGTGAGCACTCCCCCGACGGCGGCATCACCACTCGATCGGATTCCCTCGCCCCGGAAGCCGTGGCCCTCACGAGTGGGTGACCGGTGGGCGGCGCCATCGACACGACGGCACCGGAGACGGGCGGGTGCCCGGTCCGTCGGAGAGGCGGTCTCCTGAGCAGACCGGGCCAGGCGCGGGAACAACCGCTCGAAGATCTCGCTGCCGCGGTCGAGGCCGCGTGATGCGTGGCCCTCCAGGGCGCGTCGCACCGCTCTCACAGCCGCGACACGCGCCTCGTGGCCTCCTCCCGCACGGCACGCGGCGCCGGCCACTGCCGTACCACGGCACGCGGCTTCGCTTCCCGCACGCGTCGCGGCTCAGCCGAGCCGTGAGGCGCTGTCCTCACCCGCCGGCACCTCACTGGCCGACGCACGCCCATGATCCCAACGCACGCCCGCTGATCACGAGGTTGCGGATCCACCCACGCCGCGACGTACGGGGACCCCACCGCACGCCTCGCCATGCCCGGCTACGCCCACTGCCCCTCCTCGCACACCTACGCCGCGAGAAACGGGCCCGCTCCGACGGAAGACCGCCGCGAACCAGACACCGCAACCAATGCCGAACCTTCGGGGGAACGCTTGTCCACAGCACAAGAGCCGGAACATCTGCATGCCCGTCCTGATTGGCTCTGCCGGATCTGCGGGGAGCCGTGGCCGTGCCTGGAAGCGCGGACACGCCTGCTGGCCGAATACAGTGACTTCCCCTCGCTCCTGAAGATCTATCTGTCGGCGCAGATGTATGACGCCCTCGACGACTTCACGGCCCATGGCGAGCCCGCGCCGCTGAACCTCTACGAGCGCTTCATTTCCTGGGCGCGCAACCGGCCACCCACCCGATAGCCGCCGGCTTTCACCCTTCCGGCCCCGGCCGGGCGGCGGAATCGCACCCGGCCGGCGGCCGCCCACCCGAAAGTCACCGGCCCCCTCCCGGCCACTCGACCTGCTGTCCGGGTACTCATTTCAGGTGCGGAGGCAGGTACGGACGGCCTTGCGGTGACTGTCCGGATCTTGGCTGATCCTGTTCGGCCGGTCGTCACTGCCGTCACAGCACCGTTGAGAACGACCCGCAGCGCCAGCCGGGCGGTTCTGGCTGGTCGTGGGCGCTGCCTCAGACGCTCCGAGACAGCCCTCACGACCAGCTGAGCAAGATCTGCTACAGCGCATCGCCACCCGCGGACGGACACACCCGTCCTGCGGAGCCGTCGCCGAAGACGGGAGTGTCCGGGTACCAGCCGGCGCTCCACACCGGCTGGTCCGCGCTGTCTCAAACGGGCGTGAGACAGCGCGGACAGCCAACTGACCGGCCACCGGCTGAGCAGGCAGTTGCGCGGAGCCCGGCCGTGGGGTGGGCCGCGTTCGGTTCCAACGCCCGATCCACGGAGGAATCCGATGACACGCACCGTGGCGGGGAGCTTGACGTCGCCTCTCCGCCGGTGGACGGTCAGGGGTGATGGGGATCCGTGACATGCATGAGCGACTGCCCAGAGGGCTGCGCGAGGCGGTGGACGAGTTCAGCCGGCACCTCGCGGTGGTGGAGGGCCGTTCGGAGCACACCGTGCGCGCGTACACGGGGGATGTGGTGTCCCTGCTCGACCATGCCGCCGTCGAGGGCCGATCCAGCGTCGCGGAGCTGGACATCACGCTGTTGCGGGGATGGCTCGCGGCCCGGATGGGGTCGGGCGCCGCCCGTGCCTCCCAGGCGCGGCGCGCGGCGGCGGCCCGCGCCTTCACCGGATGGGCCCATCGCAGCGGGCGCGCCCCCGCTGACCCGGGCGCGCAGCTCGCGACTCCGCGGGCGCATCGCAACCTGCCGACGGTGCTCCGCGCCGACCAGGCCGCGACCCTGGTGACCTCCGCCCCGGGCCGATACCGGCGATCCGAGGAATCGAGCCCGGGCAGCGGGCGCAGCGACAGCAGCCCTGACGGCACGCCCGGCCGATCCAGGCGCCGAAGCCCACCCGGCGACCCGAATGCGAGCAGCACAGCCGGCGACTCCAGCCCGAGCAACACACCCAGCCCGGGCAGCACACCCGTCCACTCCAGCCCGGGCGGCCGGCACGGCGACTCCAGCCCGGGCAGCCGGCACGGCGACTCCAGCCCCGGCCGCACGGACGGTGACACGGCCGTGGACGGCGACGCCGGAAGCCGTACGGACGGTGACGCGGCCGCAAGCGGGCAGGCCCACCTGGAAGGCGGGGCGGAAGGATCCGCGGCGGGTGGCGGCGCCCTCGAGATCCGGGATCGCGCCGTTCTGGAGTTGCTCTACGCGACGGGCGTACGGGTGAGCGAGCTCTGCAACCTGAACCGAGCCGATGTCGATCACGCACGGCAGGTGGTCCGGGTGTTCGGCAAGGGCGCCAAGGAGCGGGCCGTGCCGTTCGGGCATCCGGCTCGCCGGGCGCTGGAGGAGTGGCTGCGCCGGGGCCGACCGGAGCTGGTGGACCGGGGCAGCCGGGACGCCCTTTTTCTCGGGGTGAAGGGTGGCCGCCTCCAGCCGACGGTGGTACGGCGCATCGTGGCGGGCGCGGCACGGGCGGCGGGGCTGCCGCACACCCGCCCGCATGATCTGCGGCATTCGGCTGCCACGCATCTGCTGGACGGTGGCGCTGATCTGCGGGCCGTTCAGGAGCTGCTGGGGCACAGCTCGCTGGCGAGCACCCAGATCTACACCCATGTGTCGACGGAGCGGCTGCGGGAGGCTTTCCGGCAGGCGCACCCGCGGGCCTGACATCGTACGATCCGAAGCGTCACCAACCCGGCCGTGAGCTGAGAGCCGGAGTATCCACGGGAGAGATCTGATGACCACCCCGGAGCAGCCGCGACCCATTCCGGGCGCCCGTCTTCTCTTCTCGCTGGATCCGTCGGTGTCCTATCTGAATCACGGCTCGTTCGGCGCGCTTCCGATCAGCGTGCAGCGGGCCCAGCAGCGGCTGCGGGACGAGGTGGAGGCGAATCCGCTGCGGTTCTACGGCAGTGGGCTGTTGGACCGGGTCGTCCACACCCGGCGCCATCTGGCCGCGTTCCTCGGCGCCGACCCGGACGGCAGCGCCCTGGTGCCGAACACGACGGCCGCGGTCTCGCTGATCCTCCAGTCGGTGGGGCTTCGGCCGGCCGACGAGGTGTTGCTCACCGATCACGCCTATGGCGCGGTGACGATGGCGGTGCGGCGGCAGTGCCGGCGGTCGGGGGCGACGGCGCGGACGGTGGCGATCCCGTTGGGCGCCGCGCCGGCGGAGGTCACGGCCCGGGTGCGGGCGGCGCTGCGGCCGGGCCGGACCAGGCTCCTGGTGATCGACCAGTTGTCGTCGGCGACGGCGGCCCTCTTCCCGGTACGCGAGATCGCCGCCGCCGCCCGTGAGCTCGACATCCCGGTGCTGGTGGACGCGGCGCACGTGCCGGGGATGCTGCCGGTGGACGTGGGCGCGATCGGCGCCGATTTCTGGGTGGGCAACCTGCACAAGTGGGGTTGGGCGCCGCGTGGGACCGCCCTGCTGAACGTGGCCCCGCCGTGGCGGCGCCGGATCGACCCGCTCGTGGTGTCGTGGGAGCACGATCAGGGGTTTCCGTTGTCGGTGGAGTTCCAGGGGACGATCGACTACACGTCGTGGCTGGCGGCACCGGCCGGGATCTTCGCGCTGCGCACGCTCGGTCCGGAGGCGGTCCGGGAGCACAACGCGGCGCTCGCCGCCTACGGTCAACGGGTTGTCGGTGCGGCGCTCGGTGTCGCGCCCGCCGATCTGCCCGGCCCGGGTGGACCGGGGGTGGCCATGCGGGTGGTGCCGTTGCCGGCCGGGCTGGCCACCACCCACCCGGAGGCTTACGAGCTGCGGCTGCGGATCGCCGACAAGCTGGCCGCGGAGGTGGCGGTGAACGCGTGGGGCGGTCGCGGGCTGCTGCGGTTGAGCGCGCAGATCTACAACCGGCCGGAGGAGTACCACCAACTGGCCGAGCGGCTGCCCGCGCTGCTCAGGGAGATGCAGAGGTGAGCGGCAGGAGCCGGACCCGGCCGAGCCCGAGCAGGGTGAGCGGGTCGAGGTAGTGGTCGCCGCGCCGCAGGCCCCAGTGCAGGCAGGCGGTTCGGGGGCAGCCGGGGTGGCCGGGCTCGAGCGCGCCGATCGGCTGCCCGGCGGCGACCGGTTCACCCGAGGTGACGGTGGCGGTGACCGGCTCGTAGGTGGTCCGCAGCCCGTCGGAGTGGGAGACGCTTATCACACCGCGGCCGGCGAGCCGTTGTGCGTAGACGACGACGCCGGCGCCCGCGGACCGCACCACCGCGCCGGCGGGCGCGGCCAGGTCGACCCCGCGATGCCCGGCCAGCCAGGGTTGTGGCGGCGGGTCGAAGCGCCGCAGCACCGACGGTGATGTGACCGGCCAGGTGTGGCCGGACGGCGAGAGGGACAGCAGGAACGACAGGAGAGCGGCGAGCCCGGACATGCCGGAGAGCCTGCCCGTTCGACCGGCTTCGCGCGGCCGCCCCTGTGGACGACCGCGAACTGTGGATTACCGTCAGCCGCCGAAGCCGGCGTCGTCCGGCAGCGAGATGTCCGGCTTCTCCAGCTCCTCGACGTTGACGTCCTTGAACGTCATCACCCGCACGTTCTTCACGAAGCGAGCCGGACGATACATGTCCCACACCCAGGCGTCGTGCATCTCGACCTCGAAATATACCTCGCCGTCGGAGTTGCGCACGTGCAGGTCCACCTGGTTGGCCAGGTAGAACCGGCGTTCGGTCTCCACCACGTAGGAGAACTGGCGGACGATGTCGCGGTACTCCCGGTAGAGCTGCAGCTCCATCTCGGTCTCGTACTTCTCGAGATCCTCTGCGCTCATCGTTCTTCGCCCTCCATGGCCTCATCTTCCCCCACCGACGGCGACGGCTGAGGCTGCTCGCCCGACGCCACGCCGACGGTACTCGCCGCCACCTCCGGAAGCAGCAGCGGCTCGGTAACGGATACATCGTCGAACAAAGAAGGTACGGATGACGAAACGGGACGACGGGCCCGCGGCGGCCGGTTGCCGCGGCCGGAGGCGGCGGCGACGTTGACATACGAGAACCGGTGTTCCGGGCACGGTCCGTGCCTGGTCAGCGCGGTGCTGTGCTCCTCGGTTATGTAGCCCTTGTGCACGGCGAACCCGTAGTCCGGGTACTTCTCGTCCAACTCGATCATGAGCCGGTCCCGGGTGACCTTCGCCAGGACGCTGGCGGCCGCGACGCAGGCGGCCACCCGGTCGCCTTTCCACACCGCGAGACCGGGCACGCCGAGGCCGTCGACTCCGAAGCCGTCGGTCAGCACGTACTCCGGGCGGACGGTGAGCGACGCCAGCGCGCGGCGCATCGCCGCGAGGTTGCAGACGTGCAGGCCGCGAGCGTCGACCTCGGCCGGCTGAATGATCATCACCGACCAGGCCAGGGCTTTGGCGACCACGTGGTCGTAGACGCGGTCGCGGGCGGCGGCGGTGAGCAGCTTGGAGTCGGCCAGGCCGGGGATCTCGCCGCGCCGGCCCTCGGGCAGGATCGCGGCGGCCGCGACCAGAGGTCCGGCGCAGGCACCCCGGCCCGCCTCGTCGGCGCCGGCCACGTGCCGGAAGCCGCGGCGCTGGAGCGCCTGCTCCAGCGCGTAGAGCCCGGCCTCGCGGCGGACCACGGTGCGTGGTGGGGCCAGCATCTAACTTCCATCCGGTACGGCGTCGACGGTGTGCCGGCGCAGCAGGGCGGCCAGGCCGACCGGGAAGATCTGCTCGGTGCTCGCCTCGATCTCGGCGGCCGACCACCACCGATGTTCGGTGATGGTGAGCCGCTCGGCCTCCTCCATACCGGCCGTGTCGACCTGCCAGTCGGCCACCCGGACCAGAAAGAAGTCCTGCTCCTGACGGTACTGACGGCGGTCGTACGAGAACTCGGTCACCTCGTGGTGGACCGGCCCACCCAGTTCGGCGGGGCCGATGCGCAGGCCGGTCTCCTCGAACAGCTCGCGGCGGGCGGCGTCGGCGACCGTCTCCCCGGGCGCCAGGCCGCCGCCGGGAGTGAACCACCAGCGCTGCCGCGGGCGAGCCGGGTCGCCGCCGTGCAGCAGCAGGACCCGCCCGGCCAGATCGACCAGGAGAACCCGGCCGGCGCGGCGGTCAATCACCTCGGTCACGCGACCAAGCCTATGCTCGGATGGTTACTTGCCAGCGTCGGGGATCGAATCGAATTCGCCGGGCACGGTCAGCCAGGTCGCCCGGTCGACCGGCCAGAATATCGTGAAGGCGCGGCCGACGACCGAGTCGACCGGGATCGTCGCCTCCTGGATCTTGCCGGCCTCGTCGGTCGCGCTGCTCTGCTCGTAGTGCTCCAGCGAGTCGCCGGACGCCTCACGGTGGTCGCCCATCACCCAGAGGCGGCCCGCCGGGACGGTGATGTCGAAGTTCTGATCGGCGACCTGGTTGCGGGTGCCGTCGGCCTCGACGTAGACATAGGGCTCGTCGAGGGACTTGCCGTTGATGACGAGCCGTTGCTGCTGGTCGCAGCAGACCACGTTGTCGCCGGGCTGGCCGATGACGCGCTTGATGAAGTCCTCACCGTCGGCGCCGGACTGCCACGCGCCCGGCGCCTTGAAGACGATGATCTCGCCGCGGCGTGGCTCCCGGAAGTCGTAGACCAGCTTGTTGACGAGCACCCGGTCCCAGAGCTCCAGCGTGTGCTGCATGGACGGGGAGGGGATGTAGAAGGTCTGCAGGACGAACGCCCGAACCAGGTAGGCGACGAGGATCGCCACGCCCAGCAGGATGGGGAGCTCACGCCAGAAGGAGCCCTTGCGTTTTTCGGTCTGCTCGTCAATCACGATCGGAGCCTACGTCGTCGAGTCACGAACGACATGCCGGAACGCGCGGACAACGCCACTCCGAGCAGAAGGGGGAACACGTCCGTGGCGACCGCCGGGCGCTCCTCCCGGGCCCTCACGGGATGCGCGGCGGCGGCCGTCGGGAACTGCTCGGCGAACTGTCGCCACACGTCGGGAACGTCGAGACTGGTGAAGTGGTCGCTGGGCCACACCACCACGAAGGCCCGGCCGATGATGTTCTCGATCGGCACGGTCCCCTGGCAGCGCGCGTCCTGGGAGACCGACCGGTGATCGCCCATCACGAACATCTCACCTTCCGGGACGGTCACCTCGGTGAACCGGCGGCTGGTGCACTGCCCGGCGATCGGCGGCTGGCTCAGATCGGAATTGAAGCCCTCCGAGATGTAGGGCTCGTCGATGCCGACCCCGTTGACGGTGATCCGGCCCTGCGCGTCGCAGCATGCCACCTTGTCGCCCGGAAGACCGATCACCCGTTTGATGAAGTCGCGCTCCCCGGGACGGCTGACACCGACCAGGTCACCGATGGTGCGGCCGAGCTTCGCCAGGAACGTGTTGCTGACCGCCTCGGTGATCTCGGGCGCCCAGTCGTCGGTCCCGCGGAAGACGACGATCTCGCCGCGCAGCGGGTCACGCATGTCGTAGACGACCTTGTTGACCAGGACCCGGTCCTTGATCTCCAGGGTGTTCTCCATCGATCCCGACGGGATGTAGAAGGCCTGGACCAGAAATGTCCGGATGAGAACGGCCAGGCAGAACGCCACGATCAGAAGAAGCGGCAACTCCTGCCAGAGAGGCATCTCCTTACGCCGCGTCGCAGCCCGCCGCCGCCGAGACGGCCGATAGCCTTCCATCGGATCCACGCTTCGCATCTCCCGCCGCCTACCGGCCGAACCGCCCCCGGATACAGCACTACCGCCCGAGTTTCCCGGCTAGGGAAATTTACGAGCGGTAGGACTGAAAAGGTTCACCTACAGCGCGCCAGGCACAGCCGCAAGCGTAGTTCGCCCGCGCCCGCCGCCCCGCACCGAGTGGATCAGACGGTCTGCTTCTCCCGAAGCTCCTTGATCTTGGCCTTCTTGCCACGGAGCTCACGCAGGTAGTAGAGCTTGGCGCGGCGGACGTCACCACGGGTGATGACCTCGATCCGGTCGATCGCCGGGCTGTTGAGCGGGTAGGTCCGCTCGACGCCGACACCGAAGCTGATCTTGCGGATCTTGAAGGTCTCGCGCAGACCGGCGCCCTGGCGGGCGATCACGACGCCCTGGAAGACCTGGACACGGGAACGGTTTCCTTCGACGACCCGGGCGTGCACCTTGAGCGTGTCACCGGCCCGGAAGTCGGGAAGGTCGGTGCGCCGCGACTGGGCGTCAAGAGCGTCCAGCGTGTTCATCGCTGCATCCTCGTCGTACTCGTAGCGCACCGGAAGTCGGTGCGCGGATGGGTGATTCTGACCCTCCACCCCTGGTTTTGATCAGGCTTGGAGAGTCCTCGCCCACACCCCGCGGCGCGGGACGTAGACGGCAACCTCCCTACTCTGCCACACGCGGAGGCGGGATCTGAAATCCGGCCTCGGTGAGCGTCGCCCGGTCTTTCTTGTTCAGGTTCTCCGGGGGATAGGAGGTGTACATGTCGGGCCGCCGGGTCGCGGTCCGCAGCAGGCTCTGGTCCCGCCGCCAGCGGGCGATCCGGCCGTGATCGCCGGAGCGGAGCACCTCCGGCACCTCCCGCTCGCGCCAGGACGCCGGCTTGGTGTAGACCGGGGCCTCCAGCAGGCCGGCCGCATGCGACTCCTCGGTCAGCGAGTCGGCGTTGCCCAGCACCCCGGGCAGCAGCCGGGTGACCGCCTCCATGATCACGATGACCGCGACCTCGCCACCGAAGAGCACGTAGTCGCCGAGCGACACCTCACGTACCGGCATCCGGGCGGCCGCGTCGTCGATCACCCGCTGATCGATGCCCTCGTAACGGCCGCACGCGAAGACCAGATGGGGAAGCTCCGCGAGCTGATGGGCGTCGGCCTGGGTGAACGGCTTGCCGACCGGGGACGGCACGACCAGGGTGGTGTCCGGCGACACCACCGCGTCCAGAGCCTGACCCCACGGCTCGGGGCGCATCACCATGCCGGGGCCACCGCCGTACGGTGTGTCGTCCACGGTCCGGTGCACGTCGGACGTCCAGGCGCGCAGGTCGTGCACGGCGAGTTTCAGCGTCCCGGTGGTCCGCGCCTTGCCGATCAGCGACAGCTCGAGCGGCGCGAAGTAGTCCGGGAAGATCGAGATGATGTCGACCTTCACAGGAGAACCCTCACAGGAGAACCCTCACAGGTCGAGCAGGCCTTCCGGGAGGTCGACGACGACCCGGCCGCCGGGCAGGTCCACGGTCGGGACGATCGCGGTGACGAACGGGATGAGAGCCGTCCCGCCGCCCTTCTTGGCGAGCACGATCAGATCCGAGGCCGGGGCGTGCTCGATCCGCTGCACGGTGCCGTGTTCGGTACCGTCCACCGACTCCACCCGCAGCCCGACGAGCTGATGGTCGTGAAACTCCTCCGGGTCCTCCGGCGGCGCCAGACCGGCACTGTCCACCTGGAGGAACACGCCCTTCAACGCCTCGGCGACGTTGCGGTCGTGGACGCCCTCGAAGACGGCGATGCCGCGGCCCTGATGCCAGCGGATCGACTCGAGGACGAGTTGCTCGGGCACTTCGAAACGAGCACCGGGATCGGGAGCGCCCGCCGGACCGGCGCTCACCCGGCGGTCCCGGGGGACCTCCGTGATGAACACCGACCCGGCGGTGAAGCGTTCCTCGGGCTCGTCGGTCCGCACGACCACCGAGACCTCGCCCCGGATGCCGTGCGGTTTACCGATCTGGCCGACGACGAGCAGCATCGATCAGTACGCGTCGACGATGTCGACCCGGATGCCGCGACCGCCGATCGACCCGATCACCTGACGCAGGGCCTTGGCCGTCCGCCCGCCGCGCCCGATGACCGTACCCAGGTCCTCGGGGTGCACGCGAACCTCGAGCCGCTTACCGCGGCGCGAGTCGACCAGCCGGACCCGGACGTCGTCCGGGTTGTCGACGATGCCCTTGACGAGGTGCTCCAGCGCGGGCCGGAGCGCCCCGTCAGCTCGCGTCGGCGCCGGCACCGGCCGGGTCCTCAGCGGTCTCGGCGACAGCCTCGCGGTTCGGCTCGGCGGCCTCGGCGGGCTTCGGCGCCTTCTTCGGGGTGGTGGCGGCGGGCTTGTCGGCGATGCCGGCAGCGGCCTTCGCCTCGGCCTCGTAGACCTCGGCGCGGCTCTGCTTGCTCGGCGCGACCAGCAGCGGGGCCGGAGCGGGCAGGCCCTTGAACTTCTGCCAGTCGCCGGTCTTCTCCAGGATGCGCTGCACGGGCTCGCTCGGCTGCGCGCCGACGCTGAGCCAGTACTGCACGCGGTCGGACTTGACCTCGATGACCGAGGGGTGTTCCTTCGGCTGGTAGATGCCGATGTACTCGATGGCGCGGCCGTCGCGCTTGGTGCGCGAGTCGGCGACGACGATGCGGTACTGCGGGTTGCGGATCTTGCCCATCCGCAGGAGCCGGATCTTAACGGCCACGGTTTATTCGCTCCTGATGACTGCGTGGGTGAGCCGACCGGAACCCACGTGGGGAGGTGGGACCGATGCCTCGTGGACTGGCTTCGCGATCAGGGGTTAGAGGGCGCCCGATCGCGTGCCGGATACCAATGAACCATTCTGCCAGACGCCGACGGCTGGTTCCCAATCGGGCCGAGGTTGGGAAAATCAAGATCAAAGGCTTGATGTCGCATCCGGCTGCATGGTGCGGACCGTCGCTCCCGCCGAGGCCGGGCCGGGGCCCGGCTTCGCCGGCCCTGGCCCTTCATCGTGCGTGAATGGTGAAGATCAAGAGCGGGCGGCCATCGGGCGGTCCCAGCCCGCCGGCAGCTCGCCGGGGGTCGGCCAGGACGGGTCCGGGCGGAAATCCGTCCACGTGCCGTCGAACGGGAACTCCCCCGCCTCGATGCGCTTGATCACGCGACGGCCCTCGGCCCACACCGCCGCCTCGTCGGGGACCCAGTAGAGGTCGGGATGGGCCAGCCGCTCGGCGAAATCGTCCTCGTCCTTCCAGCTCCAGCTCCGGTCCGGTGTGGCGACGATGTCGAGGTCCTGGTCGATCACGTCGATCCCGGCGACGGCACCGTCGTCCCAGCGGACGCCGGGCTCCTCCAGGTTGACGTAGTACCGGTTGAAGACGCCCTCGTCGTCGTGGAAGAACCAGACCGAGTGGTTCTCCCCCGGAGGGAAGAAACGCAGCACACCCGGGCCCTGCCACCGGGCGATCCGGGGCGCCCGCTCGGCGGCCATCCAGTCGGCGAACGCGAGATCGCGCGGGTGACGGCCGTCCAGCGTCGTCTCGACCGCGATCACCGAACCACGGGCCACCCAGAGGAGCAGCCCACGGTCGTCGTCCGAGACCACCCGGCCGGGATGCACGAAGGCGATCCGGCCGTGGTGGAGGTCCCGGTGCAGGATCAGCCGGCCCGGCGCGAAAACCATCAGTAGGAGCGGGCCAGGTAGGCGATCAGGCCGGGCTCCTCGTCCGACTCCGGCATCGAGCCGTCCTCGCGGGTGAGGCAGCGGACCGTCACGGCCTTGCCGTTGGCCTCCTTCTCGCCGGTCTCGCCGACCGCCGACCACGGCACCCGGGCGAACCCGGTCTGCGCCACCTCGATCGCCTCGGCCAGCGTCTTCACCTCGACGGTGCGCTCCACCCGGAACGCCAGCGCGTCGTCGAACATCCGCTGCTGGTCGGCCTTGAGAGCGGCCACGACCGCGTCCACCACCTCGGCCAGGGCGAGCGGCGACTTGGTGCCGTCGATCCGGCGGGCCACCACGGCGTTGCCGTTGGCCAGGTCACGGGGGCCGACCTCGATCCGGATCGGAACACCCTGGAGCTCCGCGTCCACGGCACGCCGCCCGAACGGGATGTCGGCGCGGTCGTCGAGCCTCACGCGTACGCCGGCGGTCTTGAGGTCTGCGGTGAGCTGTGCCGCCGCCTCCGCGACGCCCTCGCCCGCCTTGACCACCATGACCTGGACCTGGATCGGCGCGAGCCGCGGCGGAAGCCGCAGGCCGTTGTCGTCGCCGTGCACCATGATCAGGCCGCCGACCATCCGGGTGGACGTGCCCCACGAGGTGGTCCAGGCGTGCTCGACGGTCCGCTCGGCCGACGAGTAGGTGATGTCGAACGCCTTCGCGAAGTTCTGCCCCAGCTCGTGCGAGGTGCCCATCTGCAGCGCCTTGCCGTCGCCCATCATGGCCTCGACGGTCATCGTGTTGGTGGCCCCGGCGAACCGCTCGCCCCTGGTCTTGCGGCCCGGGATGACCGGGATGGCCAGGAACTCCTCCATGAACGCCTGGTAGACGTTGCGGTGGATGTCGCGGGCGTGCTCACGCGCGTCGGCCTCGGTGGCGTGCGCCGTGTGGCCCTCCTGCCAGAGGAACTCGGTGGTCCGCAGGAAGGTCCGCGGGCGCAGCTCCCACCGGACCACGTTGGCCCACTGGTTGAGCAGCAGCGGCAGGTCACGGTACGAGTCGACCCACTTGGCCATGAACTCGCCGATCACGGTCTCGCTGGTGGGGCGCACGACCAGCGGCTCGGCCAGCTCCTTGCCACCGGCGTGGGTGACCACGGCCAGCTCCGGCGAGAAGCCCTCCACGTGGTCGGCCTCGCGGCGCAGGTAGTTCTCCGGAATGAAGAGCGGGAAGTACGCGTTCTGAACGCCCTGCTCCTTGATGCGGGCGTCCATGTCGGCCTGCATGCGCTCCCAGATGGCGTAGCCCACCGGACGGATCACCATCGTCCCGCGCACCGGGCCGTTGTCGGCGAGCTGCGCCTTGGCGATGAGGTCCTGGTACCAGCGGGGGAAGTCCTCCGCACGGGGAGTGAGCACGCGAGCCATGAGGAAGCATCGTAGTCGTGGGCCGGCGCAACCGGCCGGGTGGGCATCCCGTGTCCCTCATCGGAGAAAGACGGGGTGACGGATGGACTTCGATGGCTTCTACCGGGACACGTCCCGGCGGCTGCTGCGATACGCGTACGGGCTGACCGGCGATCCGGGCGAGGCGCAGGATCTGGTGCAGGAGGCGTACGCGCGGGCGTGGCAGCGCTGGCGCAGGGTGTCCGGGTACGACGACCCGGAGGCCTGGCTGCGTCTCGTGGTGAACCGGCTGTCCGCGGACCGGTGGCGCCGCCTCGGGGTACGCCGCGCCCGGGCCGCCGCCGAACCGCCGGTCCCACCGGTGAGCCCGCCCTCGGAGGACGTGGTCCTGCTCGTCCGGGCGATGCGTGCGCTTCCGGACAGGCAGCGACGGGCGCTGGCCCTGCACTACCTGCTGGACCGCTCGATCGCCGAGATCGCCGCCGAGTCGGGCGCCTCCCAGAACACCGTCAAGTCCTGGCTGTCGCGGGGCCGGACCGCACTGGCGGCCGCGCTGGGCGACACCCGCGCCACCGTCACCCCGGAAGGAGCCCGCCGTGCCCGCTGACCTGGACGATCTGTTCACCGCGCTGGGCCGGCAGGCCGACACGCTCCCGCTGGCCGGCGCCGGCCACGCCCGGCAGCGCGGCCGGCGGCGCCGCGCCCGCAACCGCGCCGTGCTGGCCGGTGTCGCCGTGCTGGCGGTGCTCACCGGGATCGGTGTGGCCGTCACCCGGGACCGGCACGCCGAGCCGATCCTTCCGGCCACCACCCCGGCCCGGGTCCGCGGGCTGGCGCCGGCCGGCGAGCCGCTGCGCCTCGGCGAGGGCCGGATGTGGAGCAACGCCCGGATCTCCGGGAACCGGGTGATCGGTTTCTCCATGGTCGGGGACGGTGGCCACGAGACGGTCGCCGTGGACTCCTCGACCGGCGCGACCCTGTGGCGGCTGTCCAGCACGGACACGTTCTACCGGGGGGTGGCGGCCACCGCCGAGGCGGTGATCCTGCTGCGCGAACTGGACACGCGGAGTGAGGATGTCACCGCGCCGCAGGACCGGATCCTGTACTTCCACGATCCGGCAACCGGGACGAGACGCTGGGAGCTGCGGCACATCGACCGCGACCGGCTGGTGCTGCACGAGAAGGTACTGGTCCGGCTGATCTACACCACCGGGGTGACCGAGGCGTACGACCTGGCCACCGGCCGGAGACTGTGGTCGGTTCCGGCCGGACCGGACCGGCCGAGGCTGATGGACGGGATGGCGACCGAGAACGGCGCTCACGAGTACGGCAGCGCCAACACCGCGCTGTTCGATCCGTCGTCGGAGCGGGCCTTCCCGTTCACCGACGACCGCCTGGTCCAGGTGACCGCGGCCGGCCGGGTGGTGATCCGGGACATCCGCACCGGCAAGGTCCGGTCGACCGTTCAGGCGTGGACGACCGCGCTGGACGTCTGGGAGCAGCGCCCGGGTGTGATCGGCATCGATTCGGTGATCGCCTACGAGGGGACCGTCTACCTGACCGCGTACGACGACAAGGGGACCCAGCTCGGCACCCCGGACCGGATCCTGCACCGGCGTCCGGCCTCGTGGGATTGGGAGGATTTCGTGCCCTGCGGGCGCCGGCGGCTCTGCGTCTTCGAACACCGGGGTGCCCGGGAGGCCCGCACCGTCATGATCGACGCCGCCACCGGGACGGTGCTGCGGACCACCGGGGCGGTGCCGGGCGACGGGATCGCGTCGATACGGACCGGCCGGCTCATGATGAGTTTCGGCGGTGACGGCGGCACGGCCCTCTACGACCCGAACGGCCAGGCGATGTACTCCGACAACGGTTTCGGCGGGTTCGTCGACGACGGCAACGTGATCACCCTCACCCAGGACGCGGGCGACCGTCGGTACACCGCCCGTGGCGTCTCCACCATCGACTACCGGAAGACCAGACTGGGCGTCCTGCCGGAGATCTCCGGCAGGTGTGACTGGGACGAGACGGTGCTGGCCTGCCCCGCCGGACGTGAGCTGCGGGTCTGGCGCTTCACCCGCTGATCACCTGATGACGGCCCCGCGCAGCACGATCCGGCGCGGGGCCCGCACCACCCGCAGGTCGGCGCGCGGGTCGGTGTCGTAGACCACCAGGTCGGCGAGGCCGCCCTCGACCAGGCCGGGGAAACCCAGCCAGGCGCGGGCACCCCAGGAGGCGGCGGCCAGCACGTCGACCGCCGGGATGCCGGCCTCGTGCAGGTAGAGCATCTCCTCGGCGGCCAGCCCGTGCCGGATGCCGCCGCCCGCGTCGGTGCCCACGTAGATCGGGACACCGGCCTCGTGCGCGGCCAGCACCACGGACGGGAAACGGTCCCGCAGCGCGATCATGTGGTCGGCGTAGCCGTCGAACTTGCCGCGCGCGTTGTCGGCGATCTTCCCGAACGTCCGAATGTTGATCATCGTGGGCACCAGGGCGGTCCCCCGCCGGGCCATCTCGTCGATCAGGTCCAGGGTGAGCCCGGTGCCGTGCTCCACCGAATCGACCCCGGCCCGCACCATGATCTCCACCCCCTCCTCGGAGAAGGTGTGGACGGCGGCACGGGCACCCGCGGCGTGCGCGGCCTCGACGGCGGCGGCCATGGTCGCGGCGTCCCAGCTCGGCGCGAGATCCCCCACGCTGCGGTCGATCCAGTCGCCGACCAGTTTCACCCAGCCGGTCCCGGCTTTCGCCTGCGCGGTGACGGCGACGGCGACCTCCTCGCCGGCCACCTCGACGCCGATGTCGCGCAGATAGCGGCGGGGCGCGGCCACGTGCCGGCCGGCGCGGGCGAGGCGCGGCACGCCCGGTTCGTCGTCCAATTCGGGGTACGGGTACGGCGAGCCGGCGTCCCGAAGGGCCAGGACTCCCGCGTCCCGATCCTGACGGGCCAGCTCACGGGCCTGATCGACGCTCTCGATCGGTTTCGCCCCGTAGGCGATCCCGAGGTGGCAGTGCGCGTCGACGAGCCCCGGCAGGATGAACCCACCGTCGCTGATCGTCTCGGCATCGGCCACCGGCTCGAAGGTGACTCTGTCCCCCACCAGCCACAGGTCCCGGACCTCACCGTCCGGCAGAACCGTCCCACGCACATGAAGCGCCATGGGTAAGTCCTACCGGATCAAGCCTCCTCTTGTGCAGCGAGGTATTTATCACGCAACGCCGTCAGCGCCGGCAGATCGATGGTGATCGGGTACGGATCGTCGGTATGGAAAACGTCGACGGTGCTGATGACGCGCTCATACTTGCCGTCCTCCGCCGGCCGGAAAACGGTCATCACCACGCCACCGTCGAAGGTGGGGTCGACGACCCAGTAGTTCCGAACGCCCGCCGCCGCGTAGACCTCGGTCTTCGCATGCATATCTCGGAAGTGGGATGTCGGTGAGACGACCTCCATGACGAGCATCGCGCCCTTGACCGGCACCGGCGAAACCATCATGTACCGCTCTTGCACCACCACCACATCGGGCCGTGGTTCGTTGCGCCGATCAACCTCGAGTGACAGGTCGGGAACCGCCGCATAGCCGGTGGGACAGTTCTGCCCCACCGCCAAGGTCAGCTGCAAGCCGAGAATCTGATGAAAACCGGTAGGGGACGGCAAGATCAGCCTTCCGTCGATCAACTCGTAACGGAGTCCCTCGGGAAGGCTGTCCAGATCGTCAGTGGTCCAGTCCTGCTTGTCGAGCAGGTCCGGGATACGCAGGGCCGCAGTCATGGGCACCTCCTGGTCGGGGGGTGTCATAAGACTACCTGGACCATGACTAGCCCTGCCATCCCAGATCAGCGATTGTCATCCTTCGGTGGCTTGCTCAGCTTGTTGAAGTCGAGCTTCGGCAGCTTGAAACCGGGCGGCATCCCCTGCCCGCCACCCAGCGCGCCCGGGTCGAGGCCCGGCGGCAGCTGCGGCATCCCACCCGGGAACCCGGCGGGCATGCCCCCGGGACGGCCGCCGACCCGCGGGCGGTTGCCGCCCTTCGTACCCTTGCGCTTGTTCTTCGAGCTCTTGGTGGCGCTGCGCCGGGAGCCGGGCAGGCCCATCATCCCGGTCATCTGCTTCATCATCTTCTGCGCCTCGGTGAAGCGGTTGAGAAGCTGATTGACGTCCATGACCGTGACGCCGGAGCCGTTGGCGATGCGCAGCCGGCGCGAGCCGTTGATGATCTTCGGATTGGTGCGCTCGCCCGGGGTCATCGAGCGGATGATCGCGGTGACCCGGTCGAAGTGACTGTCGTCGAGGTCGTCGAGCTGGCCCTTGAGCTGGCCCATGCCGGGCATCATGCCGAGGATGTTGGCGATCGGGCCCATCTTGCGGACCGCGATCAGCTGGTCCAGGAAGTCCTCCAGCGTGAACTGCTCGCCACCGAGCAGCTTGCTGGCCATCTTCTCCTTCTGATCCTCGTCGAAGGCCTGCTCGGCCTGCTCGATGAGGGTCAGCAGGTCGCCCATGTCGAGGATCCGCCCGGCCATCCGGTCGGGGTGGAAGACGTCGAAGTCCTCCAGCTTCTCACCGGTGGAGGCGAACAGGATGGGCTGGCCGGTGACGTGCCGGACCGACAGCGCGGCGCCACCGCGGGCGTCGCCGTCGAGCTTGGAGAGGACCACGCCGGTGATGCCGACGCCGTCGCGGAACGCCTCGGCGGTGCGCACCGCGTCCTGGCCGACCATCGCGTCGATGACGAAGATGACCTCGTCCGGGTCGACGGCGGAGCGGATGTCGGCCGCCTGCTGCATCATCTCGGCGTCGATGCCGAGACGGCCGGCGGTGTCGACGATGACGATGTCCTTGGCGGTCCGCTTGGCGTGCTCGATCGAGTCACGCGCGACCTGGACCGGGTCGCCGACGCCGTTGCCCGGCTGCGGGGCGTAGACGTCCACCCCGGCCCGCTGGCCGAGCACCTGGAGCTGGTTGACCGCGTTGGGGCGCTGCAGGTCACAGGCGACCAGCAGCGGCTGGTGCCCCTGACCCTTGAGCCAGCGGGACAGCTTGCCGGCCAGCGTGGTCTTACCGGAGCCCTGGAGACCGGCCAGCATGATCACGGTCGGCGGCTGCTTGGCGAACTGCAGCCGCCGCCCCTCGCCGCCGAGGATCTGGATCAGTTCCTCGTTGACGATCTTGATGATCTGCTGGGCCGGGTTGAGGGCCTGGGAGACCTCGGCGCCCCGCGCCCGCTCCTTCAGCGTGGCGATGAACGCCTTGACCACCGGGAGCGCGACATCCGCCTCCAGCAGCGCGAGACGGATCTCGCGGGCGGTGGCATCGATGTCGGCATCGGTGAGCCGGCCCTTGCCGCGGAGCTTGCCGAAGATCCCGGAGAGGCGGTCACTCAAGGTGTCAAACACGATGCGACTTCCCGTTGGTCGTAACTGTTGGCGTCGACCGCAAGCCTAGCCGGACCGCCGCCGGCTCACCGGTTCCGCATCCGGTAGGTCCGCGCGGCCGCCTCGATCCGCCGCTGGGTGCGGGTGCCGGGAGCCAGGCCCTTCTTCATCTTCGAGTAGACGAGGACGCCGCCGGTGACCACGAGAGCCCCCAGGAGCATGTAGAAGAGCAGCGGGCCGAGAACCGAGCTGACGAACCACCCCACGGCCCATCCCACCACGGCCACCCCGGCGACCAGTGCCACCAGATACCCGATTGCCTTGCCCATCGCGGCCTCCCGCCGTCGTCGCGTTGTCGCCGCTTTCCACCATGGCCCTTCGGCGCAACCGCCCGCATCAGCCGAGACCCCGATCCGTTCCCCTAAGGGTGAGGCTTCCGCGTTTCCGGTCTGGATCCGGATAAACGCGTATAGACCGCAAATGAAGGTGCAACTCCTGATATAGACCGCAACTTCCGTCTCGGCACTGACGTTATGTCGTCGACTGCGCGGCGAAAGGACGACGGCGTGGCCCTGCGGACGGTCCGGCCGGCCGTCGCCGGCGGCGCGAGCCGGAGGTGGTGGTCAGCGAGTTCCTGCCCGCCTACCTGCCGTTCGTGTCGCCGTTCGAGTCGCAGCACCGGGGTATGCGGGCGATCGCGGCACAGCGGCGGCCGAACACCGACCGGCCGTCCCGCCCGACGTGGCACTGCCGCCCGTCGCCTGACCAAACGCGTGAAGGAGACACCCTTGAGTTACGACGTCGTCATCCTCGGACTCGGGTACGTGGGGCTGCCACTGGCGCAGCAGGCGATCCGGGCCGGCATGTCGGTCCTCGGCTTCGACATCGACGAGACCGTGGTCCGGAGCCTCGCCGAAGGCCACTCCCACGTGGATGACCTGAGCGGCACGGACGTGGAGAAGATGCTGGCCGGCGGCTTCCTGCCGACCACCGACGAAACCCTGATCGGGCGGGCGCGGGCCGCGGTGATCTGCGTGCCGACCCCGCTGTCCGAAGGGGACGGGCCGGATCTGCGGGCGGTGCTCGGCGCCACCTCGGCGGTGGGGCGCAACCTGCGGCCCGGGATGCTGGTGGTGCTGGAGTCGACCACCTATCCGGGCACCACCGACGAGGAGGTCCGGCCCCGGCTGGAGCAGCTGTCCGGGCTGACCGCGGGCATCGACTTCCACCTGGCGTTCTCACCGGAGCGGATCGACCCCGGCAACGAGGTGTACGGCGCGCACAACACCCCGAAGGTGGTCGGCGGCTACACCCCGGCGTGCACGGACGCCGCCGAGACGTTCTACGGCCGGTTCGTGGAGACGGTGGTGCGGACCCGCTCGACCCGGGAGGCGGAGACCGCCAAGCTGCTGGAGAACACCTACCGGCACGTCAACATCGCGCTGGTCAACGAGATGGCCCGGTTCTGCCACGAACTGGACATCGACCTGTGGGACGTGATCCACGCGGCGTCCACGAAACCGTTCGGCTTCCAGGCGTTCTACCCCGGACCGGGCGTGGGCGGGCACTGCATCCCGATCGACCCGAACTACCTCTCGCACAACGTGCGCAGCAAGCTCGGCTACCCGTTCCGGTTCGTCGAGCTGGCCCAGGAGATCAACACGACGATGCCGGCCTATGTGGCCCGGCGCGCCCAGAACCTGCTCAACGCCGACGGCCAGGCCGTCCGCGGGGCCACCGTGCTGCTGCTCGGCATCACCTACAAGGCCGACATCGCCGACCAGCGGGAGTCGCCGGCCGCCCCACTGGCCCGGCACCTGTCCGCGCTGGGCGCCACGGTCGCCTACCACGACCCGCACGTGACCACCTGGGATCTGGACGGCGTGCCGGTCTGCCGCACCGACGACCTGGACGGCGCCACCGCCTCGGCCGACCTGGTCATCCTGGTCCAGAACCACCGCGAATACGACCCGGACCACCTGGCCCGCACCGCGAAGCGCTTCTTCGACACCCGCGGCGTCACCACGGTCCGCGAAGCGCATCGTCTGTGATCCCACGCCCCCCGCGAAGACGATCACCGCCGGCCCGTCCCCCCGCGAAGACGATCACCGCCAGGCCGTCTCCTTCTCGAAGACCATCTCCGGTACGGGACGGAGCGTTCCCGACCGCATCCCGGACGTCCTCTGGCGCACCCGCGAGGTTCATGCGTGGTTGCGCCTGTGCTGCGGGTGCCGGGCTGAGATCGGTGGTTCGGCCGGCGCACGGCCGAGGGAGACCACCCGCTCTAGCCCGGCGGGCGCGGCACGGGCCGCACCCCGCACGGGCCTCGCGGTGCGCCACGGGACGGTCGTGGTGTGGTGGGGGACGGTCCGCCGCGTACCGGAGACGGGTTTTCTAGGCGAAGGTCCAGCGTGAGTTGAGCAGGTAGTTGAGCACCGGGATGAGGAAGAGGGCGACGGCCTGGACCACCGGGTAGGGGCCGTTCAGGAGTTCCGCGCCGATCCAGAGGACGGCGGTGTTGAGGGCGAGGGCGGCCGCGGTCACCGTGAGGAAACGCGGCGCGGTGCCGGCGTGCGGCGCGCCGCAGCGGAACACCCAGGATCGTTGCAGCAGGTAGGACACCACGACGCTGGCCGCGAACCCGGCCGTCGAGGCGGGCACCGGCGGCAGGCCCGATCCGGTTCCGGCGAGGCCCACGGTGAAGTGGGTGAGCGCGCTCAGGCCGCCGCTCACGCCGTAGCGGAGGAGCCGGTCAGTGTTCGGCACGCTGCTCGATCACCCAGCGCCCGGCGGCCTGCGGCGTCCCGGCCCGTTCCTGCACCAGGTAGCGGGGACGGGCGCGGACCTCCTCGTGGATGCGGGCGAGATATTCGCCGATGACGCCGAGGCCGATCAGGACGAACGTCCCGGTCACCAGCAGCAGCAATATGACCGTGGTGAAGCCGGCGACCGATCCGCCGCTGATCCAGCGGGCCAGTGTCTGCACGCCGAGGACCACGGCGAACACCGCGAACGCCAGTCCGGCCAGGGTGACCATGTGCAGCGGGGCCGAGGTGAACGAGGTCAGGCCGTTGACCGCCAGCCGGAACAGCCCGCGCAGCGTCCACCGGGACGCCCCGCCCTCGCGATGGTCGATGTCCACCTCGACGGTGGCCCGGGTGAAGCCGATCCAGCTGCTGGTGCCGCGGAAGAACGTGGAGTGCTCGGGCAGCCGCCGCAGCGCCTCCACGGCCGGGCGCCCGAGCAGCCGGAAGTCGGTGGCGTCGACCAGGTCGACCCGGGTGAGCCGGGTGAACGACCGGTTGAAGATCCGCGACCCGAGCCGGTTGCCGATCCCCTGGCCGGCCCGATTGCGTTTCACCGCCTCGACCACGTGCGCGCCCTCCTGCCAGCGGCGGACCATCGCCGGGATGGCCGACGGCGGATGCTGGAGATCCGAGTCGATCACCACGACCGCGTCGCCGGCGGCGTGTTCCAGCCCGGCGAGCAGCGCCGCCTCCTTGCCGAAGTTGCGGGACAGCCGCAGCCCGCGGACGCGCGAGTCGACCAGCGCCTGCCGGGCGATCCGGGACCACGAGTCGTCGGACGAACCGTCATCGACCAGGACCAGCTCGTAGTGGAGGGAGGCGGCGCCGAGCACCTCGCCGAGCCGGGCCACGAACCGGTCGACGCCCTCGCCCTCGTTGTAGATCGGCGCGACGACCGAGATCAGCGGGCGCGACGACTCAGTCATCCGGCCCGCTCACAGAATCGGACGCCGGCCAGGCTGCGGGACGCCACGTCGAGGGAGTCCCGGTAGCGCCGTTGCAGGAACGGCTTCCCCCGGTTCGCGGCGAGCGCCTCGTCGAGCAGCGCGCAGCGCCGGGCGTCACCGGCGCGGCCCCGCTCGAAGGAGCCCATCGCCGCGGCGATCCGGTTGTCGAGCTGCGCGGCCCGCTGCACCGCGACGCCGTCGGCGTAGGCCCGGTTGGCGGTCGCCGAGACCGCGCCCAGCAGCACCATCGCGGCCAGCGTGCCGGCCGCCGCTCGCCGGCCGGCGAGCAGCAGCAGGGCCACCACCAGCAGCATCCCGCCCGGCACGGTCAGCGCCGAGTCCCGCCAGCCCTGTTCCCACAGCTCCCGGCCGCTCATCGCGGCCCGCACCGCCACGCTCAGCGTGGCCAGCAGCGCCCCGCACGCCAGGACCACCACGCTGAGCGCGGCGAGACCGATCAGCGGGCGCGCGGCCGGGCGGGTGGCTTTCGGCAGGAGCCTGAGGGTACCCACGGCAAGCGCCCCCAGCAGCAGAAACGCCACCACCGGCAGCACACCGCGCAGCCAGCCGTCCCCGGTGGCGCCGGTCGCGGCCCGCCATTGCAGCGGCGGCAGCCACGCCACCATCCGGACCGGCAGCAGCAGCGCCGACCGCCCGTCCACGATCAGGTCCGACCCCTGGTAGCAGCCGCCGTCGGCGCAGAACCCGCGGATGATCCAGCGGACCGTCGCGAAGACCGGCAGGAATCCGGCCCACAGCAGCCCGGCGAACCGCGTCCCGGCGGAGGCGAGCAGCTCCCGTCCGGACAGTCCGAGGACGAACCGGCCGCGGATCAGGACGGCGGCCGTGGCGAGCGGCACGGCGAAGTAGGCGGGTTCGTTGAACACCGCGAGGGCGGCTCCGGCGGTCACCGCGAGCACCCCGTTCCACCAGCGCAGCCGGTCCAGCCGGCAGGCCGTCGCGGCGACCGTGAGGACCAGGGCCGCGGTGGTGAGGTAGAGCCCGCCGAACAGGATCGTGGTGCTGTCCTGTCCGGCGGCCACGAACCCGGCGCCGACGGCGTACGGCAGCAGCAGCGCCACGGTCGAGGGGGTGCCGCCGGACAGTCGCCCCCGGGTCAGCATGCTCTCCGCGAGGACCACGGCGGCCACGGTCAGCAGGATCGCCGCGCCGATCGAGACGGCCCGCAGCGTCACCGTGGCCGGCAGGTTGAGCTGCTGCATGCCGACGAAGGCGACCAGGTCGAGCGTCTTCTCCAGCATCCGCCCGAGCGGCCGGAAGTTGCCCAGCCGCAGGTAGGCGTCGCCGCTGGCGATGGTGTGCGACACGATGCCGCCCGGGTCGCCGCGGAACATGCCGCCGTGCCAGTAGACGTTGAACCGGTGGTCCCGGGACGGCGCCACGGCCAGCAGCGGGGTCAGCACCACGACCGGTGTCAGCACGCAGCGCCGGGCCACGTGCCCCCAGAGGCGGGGGCGGGGCGGCGCCGGCGGTTCCGCGGCGGCCTGCGCCGGTAGCATCCTGGTTTGGGCCGTCATGTCTGCTGCAACGAGGGCGGCGCCGACGGGGTTGTGTCGGCCAGCAACTCGGCCAGCGCCGGGGGCCGTTCCGGGTCGACGAAGACGACGTGCGTGGCGGCGTGCTCGGCGTACAGGCGGGACAGGCGGTCGGCGAGCACCCGGTCCCAGGGGCGGTCCGGGCGGTGCCGCTGCCAGGTCTCGCGGTCCGGCAGGTACTCCAGGATCAGGCCGGCGTTGCGCAGCAGCGAGAACTCCGGATTGTCGGTGAGCACCACGGCCCGGTGGTCCGGTTCGACGGTCAGCCTCCGCCGTACGGTCTGGGTGAACTCGCGCAGCAGCGGCAGGTCCAGGCCCATCGCCACGTACAGGCGGGCCGGCGGGGGGCGCTTGACCGTGCGGGTGCGCCGCGGTGGGGTGTCCGGGTGGCGGCGCATCCGGCCCACCAGCCGCCGGATCAGCCGCGGCGGCTGGTGCAACGGGTCGCGGGCGAACCCGACCAGGGTGCGGCCCAGCCGGTAGGAGCCGCTGCCGCGCAGGCGCCGGGCCTGTTCGCGTTCGGAGTCGCGTTCCCCGGCCAGGCCGGCGCAGCGGGCCCGCCACGCGTCGCGTTCCTGCTCGACCGTCCGCAGCCGGACCACGAGCGCCTGCATCTCCTCGCCGCCGACGGTCACCGCGCACACTCCGGTCGTTCGATGAGGGCCGCCAGCCACCCGGCGGCGTCGGCGGCGCCGCCGGGCGGGGCCACCTCGGCGCAGCGGCGGCTCAGCGCCTCCCGGACGTCGGCGCGCACCGCCCTGGCCAGCACCCGGTCCAGGTCCGGCCCGTCCGGGTCCTCGACGATCAGCGCGGCGCCCGCGGCCGCCGCGAACCGGGCCCGGCTCACCTGGTCGTCCAGGACGGTCTCCCGGTTGGGCACGAACACCGCCGGGATGCCGAAGGTGATCAGCTCATGGAACGAGTTGTACCCCGACGCGCTCACCACCAGGTCGAATCCGCGCAGGTAACGACTGATCGGGTAGAGCTTCACCACGTGCGCCCCGTCCACCGGCGGCATCGGCCCGGTGGCGATCGCCGACTCGGCCAGCACCACCCGGAAGCCGGCGTCGCGCAGCCGCCGGGCGATCCGGGCGACCGGCGACGAGATGTCGTTGATGTTGCCGGCGCCCAGTTGGAGCAGGGCGGCCGGGCCGTCCGGGCCGATCCCGAGGGCCTGCCGGGCGGCTTCCGGCGTCACCAGGTCGGCGGCGTCGAGGTAGGTGATCGGGCCGACCTCGCGCACCCCGGCCCGGTCGGCCACGGTCGGGCCCTCGTCGGCTGCGGCAGCGAACTCGCCGGGCTCCAGCACGTGGTCGAAGGCGGCGCGCCGCTCGATCCACTCGGCGCCGGTGTCCCGGCGCCACATCGGGCGGCGCACCCACACCCAGGTGATCTCCCGGTGCGCCCGGGCCGCCGCGACGATGCCGTCGTGCGGGACGCTGTCCACCGCCACGACGGCCGGCCGGTGCAGCTCGATCAGGTGCTCCAGACGGCTGCGCAACAGTTCGGCCCAGTCGTCGCGGGGCAGGCCCAGCACGCCCCGGGACGGGATGTACTCGGTGAGGAATCCCTCCCGGTGGGCCACCAGCGCGCCGTGCGACTGGGTGGCCACCACCACCGGGGTGTCCTCCGGCAGTCGCCGGCCGATCGCCATCAGCCGGGACAGGTGGCCGAGCCCGGCCCCGTTGTCGCTGACCAGCAGCACCGAGCGGGGCGGCGGGGGCGGGGGCGGTGCCAGCGCGGCCGGGGGCGGGGCGCCCGGGCGGACACCCCGCTCGGCCAGCCGGGCCAGGTGCGACCGGTAGCCGAAGCGGGACTCGACGAACTCGCGGGCCCGCAGCGCCACGGCACGGTACCGGGCGCGGTCCGCGTACAGGCCGCGGATGAGCGGGAGCACTCCCTCGGGGGTGGTGTAAAGCGCCGCATCGCCGAACAATGGCCGAAAGTGATCACCGATGACCACCGGGACCCCGGCCGCCATCGCCTCCATGACGGTCCGCCCGAACGCCTCGATCAGGTCCGGGTCGTGGAAGTAGACGAAGAAGTCGATCCCGCGCAGGAACTCGGCCGGCTGCCGGGCGCCGAACTCGATGATCTCCCAGTTCGCCGGGGTACGGCCGAGCTTCGCGACCGCCAGCTCACCACCGCCGAGGATGCTGACCCGCACGTCGGGCGTGTCCGGGTAGGCGGCCAGCAGCTCACGCACGGTCCGCGGCCACTTCACCGGATCGGGCCGCCCGTGCCGGCCGATCACCGGAACCGTGCCGACCGGGCCAGGCCGGTCGGTCCACCACTCGGACCCGTCGATGATCTCGTGCCAGTCGGTGGCGGTGAGCACCGCCCCCGGCTCGGACCGCAGCACCTCGGCGCGGACCTGCGGGCTGATCGGCGCCCACTCGATGCCCGCGCCGAAACACCCCTCGACCCGCTTCCGGACCTCGGCGAAGTCGTAGTAGCGCGCCGGGTCGCCGGCGTCGCCGGGCGCCTGGTTGAGCACCATCACGGCACGGCCCGCCCGGATCCGCGGCACGCTTCTCAGGTCCTCGGTGAAGATCCGGGGCTGGCGGACCACCAGCAGCCGGGCGGTGATCTCCTCACCCTCGGCGGCCAGGTGCGCCGAGGAGTCCCGGATCAGCTCGGTGAGCAGCGGATGGAACGGCCGGTTCCGTTTGAGGTGCGGCGACCTCACATGTGCGAGCACCGTGGTGAGGCCGGCCCGGGCCTGGGCGCGGACCTCCGCGGCGATGCTGGCCGACGTGCCGCCCGGATACCGGAAGTCCGAGAGGATCGCCACGTCGTGGACGGTCGCGGTCATGGTCGGATCAACGAACCGCCCGCACCCGGCGTCACGCTCCCCGGCCCCGGCGCGTTGATCCTCCCGACAGTTGAGGGGGGTCATGCGCAGGCAGCACACGACACCGGAGGCGTACGGCGCCGACCTGCTGGAGCGGCACTGGCGGGAGCTGACCGCGGTGGCGCCCACGGGGCCCGCCACGGCCGCCCTGCACACCCGGTCGGCGGCCGCCCGGACGCTGCTGGCGTACGCCGCCGCCCGCCGCTCCGCCGACGAGCTGGTCGTCGCCGCCCGGGAGGGCCGGCTGTTCCCGGACGCCGACGCCTTCGCGCTCGGTGAGCTGGCCCGGGTGGTCGCGTGCCAGGACCTGTACCCCGGCGACCGGGCCGACGGGCTGGCCCTGTTCGACTCGCTGCTGCGCACCTTCGGCCCGGCCGGGGTGGCGCCCGCCCATCAGGGGCTGCACGCCCAGATCGCGTTCGCGGCCGGCGACCCGGTACGCGTGGCCAAACTGCTCGCCGACTACCCCGAGGTGCCGGATCCGGTCCGCGAGGCGCTCGTCGTCGACCTGGCCACCAAGGACGAATGGCCGGGCCGGTTCGCCGGTCTGCTGCCCGCCCCGGGGCTGTCGCTGGACGGCGACGAGGCGACCTCCTTCGACCGGATCCGGTCCGGGCCGGTGACCCGCACCGGGTCGGCGCACCGGATCACCACGATCGTCACCACGTACCGCCCGGGACCGGAATTGATCACCGCGGTCCGGTCGCTGGTGGCGCAGAGCTGGACCAACCACGAGATCCTCGTCGTCGACGACGGGTCCGGGGAGGCGTACGGGTCGATCCTGGCCCTGGCGGCGTCGCTCGACCCACGGGTGCGGATCATCCGGATGCCCGCGAACGGCGGCACCTACCGGGCCCGCAACGCCGGACTCGACTACGCCAGCGGCGACTTCGTCACCTTCCAGGACTCCGACGACTGGTCGCACCCGCTACGGCTGGAACGCCAGGTCACCCCGCTGCTCGCCGCGGACGGCCCGGTGGCGACCACGTCGGCGGCCATCCGGGTGACCGAGGACCTGGTGGTGACCCGGCCCGGGTACACCGCCTTCCGGTCGTACAACCTGTCGTCGCTGATGATCCGCCGGGAGGCCGCCCTGGACCGGCTCGGCCACCTCGACCCGGTACGCAAGGGCGCCGACGCCGAGTACGTGGAACGTGCCCGTGCCGTCTTCGGCCGCCCCGCCATACGGCACCTGGACGGCGAGCCGCTGGCACTGATCCGGCTCACGTCCGGGTCCCTGTCCAGCACCGAGATCGGGCCGGGCTGGATGATCCCGGCGCGGCACGCGTACCTCTCGGCTTTCCAGGCCTGGCATTCCCGGGTGGCCGCCGGGCAGGAGCCGGCCGTCCGGCCGCGCGTCCCGGGCCGCCGGCCGTTCGCCGTGCCCCGCGGTCTGGCCGGGGACGCCGCGGCCCGGCGGTCCACCTTCGACGTGATCCTGGCCGGCGACTGGAGCGCCCGCGGCGACCTGTCCTGGCCGGCCGCCGAACGGGTCCAGGCCCTGCTCCGGCCGGGCCGCTCGGTCGCCGTGCTGCACCTCGACGAACTGGCCGGGGTGGCGAGCCGCCCGGCCCGGATCGACCCCGCCCTCCAGCAGATGATCAACGCGGGGGTGGTGGACCAGGTGATGCTCGCCGACGAGGTGTACGCCCGGCTGATCCTGGTGCACGGCCCCGCCGTGCTCGGGTTCGCGCCCGGCACCCCGTCCGCGGTCCGCGGCGCACTGGTGGTCGTGGAAGCCGATCCGGCCTGGAGCCCGGCCGCCGCGCACTGCGCCGCCGAGGCCCGCCGGCTCTTCGGCGTCGAACCGCTGTGGGCGCCCACCGGCCCGTCCTCCCGTGGCGAGCTGGCCGCCGGGCCGTTCGGCGCCCGCCTCGCCCCGGCCGATCTGCCCGGCACCGTCAACCTGCGCCGCTGGCGACTGCACCGCCCCGGCCCGCGCGCCGACCGCCCGGTGATCGGCCGGATCTGCGCGGGCGGCCCGGACGAGTGGCAGCGGCTGCGCGGTGCCCTGCCCCGGTCCCCGGAACTCGACGTCCGGATCCTCGACCTGAACAAGAAGTCGCCGCACCCGGCCGACGGCTGGCTGGTCTACCGCGCCTCCGATCTGGACACCCGCGGATTCCTCCAACAGCTCGACTTCTACCTGCATCTGCCGCCGGACGACGATCCGGCCGGCCCGGCCTGCCCCGAGGTGCTGGTCGCCATGGCGGCCGGCTGCGTGCCGGTCCTGCCGCACCGCTTCTCCCCGGCCTTCGGCACGGCCGCCGTCTACGCCACCGGGGCGGACGTCCCGGCCCTGATCACCGGCCTGCACGCCGACCCGGCCGCCCTCCTGGCCCAGAGTGAACGCGGCCTCGCCTTCGTGCAGACCCACCACCAGCACGCCCGCTACGCCGACGCGGTCGCCACCCTCCTGGAGATCGACCAGATCAGACTTTGATCCCGAAGTCGTCCGCGATCTCCGCATCGGTCTCGGGAGAGTCCCAGTCACCCGACAGATCCACCTGCCCGGCGAGGGAGCCGATACCGGTCCGATCGACTCGGCGCACCAACGGGACGATACGTGCGACCGGGGTACCGGCCCGATCGATGATGATCTCCTCCCCGCGCTCCACTCGCTCGATGACGCGAGACAGATGGGTCTTCGCCTCATGCATGGTGTAGACATCGCTCCCCATCCCGGCCGCCCAGCCGAGAGATCAGTCCGGTGCCGGGCCATCCGGCGAGGGAAGCCGCCCGGGCAGAGGCGGTCACGCGTACCGGAAAGGAAGTGAGCGCAACCGGACCGCGACGCGAAGGCACCCGGCCGGCGATCGGATCGGCACGGCCGCCGCCGATCAGAACGGTGGCGAGGCCGGAACCCCCTCCCGGCTTCGCCCGCGGTGCCCCCGCACCGCGAACGCGTGCCCCCGCCCATCACCCCCGGGCGGGGGCACGCGCCTGTCTCACACTCGCGGCAGGTGCGGCGCCATCAACGGAGCGACGACCTTGGCGTACGCCTCCGTCAGGTGATTGCTGTCCCGATAGACGAGCGTGTCGCCGACCACCAGCGGGCATTTCGCGGCGCACAGCCACGGCACCGGGTCGACCACCGAGATGCCGGCGGCGACCGCCGTGGCCCGCTGGATCTCCCGCCACCGCGGCTCGGGCAGCACGTCGCGGCGCGGGGCGGCGCATGCGGAGATCGCGGTGGACCTGGTGCTCAGGCAGTCGGCCGGCGCCACCGTGAGAAACGGCGTGTCGACGAGCATCGTCACGTTCGGGGAGGTCCGTTTCAGGGCGGTCAGGGTGCGTACCCATCCGGTCTGCCAGACGGCGTCCGGGTCAGCCGGCGCGCCGGCCAGCACCTGCCGGTAGTTGACGCTGGACGAGACCACCACGAGGGCCGGGCGCAGCCGCGCGATCCGGGTCAGCGCCTCCTGCCGCCAGTCGTCGCACTCCAGGTAGCGGCGCTGGGCGCGGCGCTCGTTGACGGCGATCCCGGCCGGGCTGCACGAGCTTCGGGTGAAGTTGTGGAGCCGCCAGCCGCGCTGCCGGGCCAGCGTTTCCATGGTGGGGAACCACTGGAGGGCGTGCGAGTCGCCGAACAGCACGACCACCCGCCCCGAGGCGCGGTCGGCGTAGCCGCAGTCGCTTTTCGGGCGGAACGGCCCGGACAGCCCGGCGTGGCAGCCGTCGAGTTGCGGGGCGAGCCGCTGCCGGGCCGCGGCCTCCAGTGTGGGGTTCAGGTTGCGCGGCAGGTCGGTGGCGGTCTGACCGGCGCGGAGCAGCCGGTTCAGGGTGACGGCCGGCCGGTCCGCGGCGGCGACGGCCTGCTGGGCGCCGGCGGCGGTGCCTTTGGTGGGCACGGCCGGCGGGTGGCTCATGCCGGCGCCGGCGATCGCGGCGGCCGCCGCGGACAGGGCGATGCCGAGGAACAGGCCGCGGCGGGGGCGTACGGTCCACAGGCGATGATGGCGCACCGGATCCTCCAGCAGGTGGTGGCTGGCGACGGCGAGTCCCAGCGCGACGGTGGCGGTGGCGGCCCGGGCGGCGAGGCCGGCGGGCGCGAGGAGCAACAGCGGCCAGTGCCAGAGGTACCAGCCGTAGGACATCCGGCCGAGCCAGCGCATCGGCGCCGTCTCCAGCAGCCGGTTGCCGTTCGCGGCGATGATCGCGACGGTGCCGGCGACCGCGAGCCCGGGGAAGGTGCGGGTCTCGCCTGCGGTGAACACGCCGAGCAGGACGGCCGTGAGCCCGGCCCAGCCGAGCCACGGCACTGCCCGCCGGCTTCCCAGGTAGCTGAGGATCGCGCCGGCGCCGAGTTCCCAGGCGCGCCCCTCCGTGCCGAAATATCCGCTGCCGGCAATGCTCCAGGCGAAGGAGCCGGCCGTGCCCGCGGCGAGCACGGCGAGCGCCCACCGGCCCCGGGCCACCAGCAGGATCAGCGGCCAGACCAGGTAGAACTGCTCCTCCACGGCCAGCGACCAGAAATGCTGGAACGGCGACGGCGCCGGATCCCCGAAGTAGTCGGTCTCCGTCCCGGCCAGGCGCAGGTTCATCGTGTACGTGGCGGCGGCCATCGCGTCCTGGGCGAAGGACGTGAACCGGACGGGCGGCGCCCAGAACCAGGCCCCGGCCAGGCTCACCACGATCACCAGGGTGGCCACGGGCAGCAGCCGTACGGCCCGGCGCGCGTAGAACCGCACCAGATCCACCCGCCCGGTCGAGGCGATCTCCCGGCGCAGCAGCGAGGTGATCAGGAATCCGGAGACGACGAAGAACACATCGACGCCGAGGAAACCACCGGCCACTCCCGGCACGCCCACGTGGGCCAGGACGACGAGCAGCACCGCGACGGCGCGCAGCCCTTCGATGTCACCCCGGTACGCCGGCCGTGCCGCGGCGGGCGCCGGACGGCTCCGGCGCCCGGGCAGCGTGACGGTCATGCTCAGCCGCGTACGGTGGCCATCGCCGGCGGCCGCGCGAACGTCAGCACCGCGTGCCGGCCGAGCAGCTCACCCTCCCGGGTCAGCCCGTCGTACCGCTGGGTCCAGTCGGCCAGCGCGGCCTGCTCGTCGGGCCGCCCGGCGTCGTCGAAGACGATCGTGGCCTGGTCCGCGAGCCGCTTCTCGATCATGTGCAGGGCCGGGTAGCGGGCGTCCGGTCCGGTCGCCGCGGGCGGGCCGTCGATCAGCACGAAGTCGATGTCGTGCAGGTCGGCCAGCGCCTCCGGGTCGTACCAGGAGTAGTCGCGGCCGTCGATGCCGACCGGGGTGAGCGGGGCGTCCCGCACCTCGGCGATCTCGGTGAGCCCGTGCGTGGCCAGCGCCGCCCGGGTCCGGTACGCGTACCCCGGCTCGTGGTCCAGCGAGACCAGCCTGCCGCCGGACTTCTCCAGCGCGTAGGCGATCCACACCGACGAGGTGCCGCTGCCCAGCTCCAGCACCAGGCGCGGCCGCCGGGTCCGGATCAGGTGCAGCAGTTCCAGCAGGTCGGTGGGGTTGAGCGCGAAGTCCCCGGACGACGGCATCGGCGCCCGCGGGATGAAGCCCTGGAACAGCTGCACGGTCGCCTCGAACTCGCGGGGCAGCGACAGCACCTGGGCGGAGCCGGCCTTGCGGTCGGTGAGCTGCCTGACCCGGGCGATCGCCTCGGCCAGCTCCAGGTGCCGGTCACCGGCGGTCAGGCGTTCCCGCTCCACGGCGGCGACCAGGCGGCGCTGCATCTCCTCGACCGTGGTCCGCAGGTCCCACTGGGCGGCGACCCCGGCCTTCTGCACCTTGGCGAGGCGCCGGTACAGCATCAGCAGCGCGGCCACGATGACGCCGCCGAGCAGGGCGAGCAGGGCGGTGGCGATCCCGTCGTGCCCGGTGAGCGCGGCGGCCACGGCCCCGGCGCTGCAAACACCGGCGGACGCCGGCACCACGGCCCGCGGGCCGGTCGAACGCGGCAGCCGGCGGCGGATTCGGCTCAGGGTGCTCATGCTGACAACTCCTCCTGGGTGCATTTCCCCCGGGGTAACGGGGCGGATCGCGACCTCGTTACGCCCTCGGCCGGCACGTGCGGGAGCAGAGTCCCGAGCCGCTCGGCCAGCAGGCCCGGCCGATGGTCGCGCTCGACGGCGGCCCGGGCCCGCAGGCTCTGGGCGGTGTAGCGGGCCGGATCGGACCGGAACCGGCGCACCACGGCCGGCACGTCGGCCGGATCGCAGGCCGCCGCCGCGGCACCGAACGCGCCCGCGAGACGCGGCGGGACGAGCACCACACAGCCGGTGGCGGCCGCCTCCAGGGCCGGCCTCGACATCGGCTCGACCGCCTGCTCCGGCGGGAAGTGCAGGTAGAAGTCGAGCTGGGCGGCGAACGTCCGCGGTTCCACGTCGGCCGCCTCGTAGACCAGCCAGGACGCGGGCAGGGCGGTCGGGCGCAGCGGGCTCTCCGGCAGCCGCAGCCGGACGTCGGCCCCGTCGCACCGGCGCGGCACGGCCAGCGCCCCGGCCAGGTCGCCGGGCCATTCGCCGGCGTCGCACAGGTCGGTGCCGACGACGGCCGGGCCGCGTGGGTCGGGCAGCGGCCGGGCCACGTCCTGCGGCTCGACGACGGACGGCAGGTCGAAACCGGTCAGCTCGGCGCCGGCGAGGAGCTCGCGCACGCCCGGGTCACCCGGGCACCACAGCGGATCGGTTCCGAAGAGCCGGGCCGCCGCCACGGTGACCGCGTCCACGGTGTACCGCCGGTCGGCGCCGTCACGGCGGGCCGGCGCTCGATCGGCCACCACCAGCACCCGGCCGGGCCGCACCCGGCAACCGTCCTCCGGCGCGAACTGGAGCACCTCCGGCTGCCGGACCAGCACCATCCCGGCCCGCACCGGGTCGGTCTCCAGCACCTGCTCCAGCCGGCCGGCGTTGATCAGCCGCTGCACGCCGGGACTGAGGCCGCGGCGCTGCCGGTGCACCGACCGCAGCGCCTCCAGGTGCAGGATCGCCACCGAGAGCCCGGCCCGGCGCAGGGCGGCGATCTCGGCCAGCGCGGCCCGCTGGGTTCCGGCCAGGAAACGCCAGTCGGCGGCCACCACCACGTCGTACCGGCCGGTCGCGGCGGCACCGCTCAGGTGCGCCGGCGCCACGAACGGGCGGTCGGCGCCGGACCGCTCCCGGTGCGGCGGCCGGGCCGAGGCGTGCCAGCACCGGTACGCCGACATGTACGCGGTCCGCGCCGGATGCATCCAGTAGGCCCGGATCTCGGCCCGTGACAGGGAGCCCTCGGAGAGCCGGATCAGGGCCAGCGTACGGCCGACCCGGCGGATGGCCCGCTTGCCGAAGGCGGTCTGGATCCGTTCCAGGAACTCCGAGTCGGCGGCCTTGCGGACCTCGTCGAACCAGCCGATCCGCTGAATCACCGGGTCCCGGCGGAACAGCAGCGACGACACGTTGACCCGGCCGCGCCGGATCCCCGGACGGGTCATCACCAGCCGGTCGGTGACGCTGATGCCCTCCGACGTGGACGCCACCAGGGCCGGGTCGTCGAGCAGCGGCCGCAGCTGGAGTTCGATCCGGCGCGGGTGGGACCAGTCGTCGGAGTCCTGGAAGGTGACGAAGTCGCCGCGGGCCGCCTCCAGCCCGGCGTTGCGGGCCGCGTAGGTGCCACCGTTCTCCCGCAGGCGGATCAGCCGCACCCGCGGGTCCAGGTCCTCGGCGGCGGCCAGCGTCGCGTCGTGCTCCGGCGGCGACGCGTCGTCCACCACGATGATCTCCAGGTCCGGCCAGGACTGGGCGGCGACCGACCGGACCGCGGTGAGCAGGCCCGGCCCGGGCCGGTAGGCGGTCACCACGACCGTGACACGCTCACCGCCGGTCTCCGCGGGCTGCCCGGCCGATCCGGCGAGACGGTCGAACGGGGCCCGCTCCGGGGCGGCGGCCAGCACCGGCGGCGGCTCCGGGAACAGCCGGCCGAACCGGGCCAGCCAGGCTTCCTCCGGCTCCTTTCCGCCAGCGTACGGGTTGGCCAGATCGATCTCCAGCGTCTCCCGGGCCGGGGCCGGGATCCGCCGGTACGCCCCGAGCAGCTCCCGTGCCTTCTCCGGGCCCTGCCAGGCGTAGGCCAGCTGGGCGTGCAGGGCCTGGTGGTCGGCCGGCAGCCGGGACCGCAGCAGGGCGTACAGGGCCAGCGCGTCGTCCCGGTCGCCGGGCAGCTCCTCCTGGAGGGCGATGGTCCGCGCCAGCTCGGCGAGCCGGGCCGGGTCGGCGCCCCGCCGCAGCCGGCGCGCGTCCCCGGCCCGGGCCGCCTCCAGGGCCTCCTCGAGGGTGACGCCGGCCGCGCGGGCCAGGACCCGGCGGGCCGCCACCGATCGGGTTCGCATCGCCGTGTTCGGCAGTGACACCTCCGCCCCGGCGCCGGCCAGGGCAACGTGATCGTCCAGCAATGCGACCGGCTGCGCCTCAGCCATCGACTCTCCGTCCGTACCGTGTTGATCCGTTCGGATCAACGCGGACGCGACAGCCGGGGTGACGCCAGGACCGCGTGTCGACTTCAGGCGCGCTCCGCACCCGAAAGCCACACGGTCGTCAGACGGCCGCCAGGACGGCCGCTTCCACCCGATCCCGGTCGGCCGCCTCCGACCAGCCGCCGACCAGGTAGAACGCGTCCACCACGTCGCCGCCCAGGGTGGAGATGCGGGCCGCGCGGATCTCCGCACCGGCTTCGTCGAGGGCGTGCGTCACCCGGTACAGCAGGCCCGGCGAGTCGGCCGCGCGCAGCTCCAGCACCACCGCGTCGGTGGCCACGTCCCGCTGCCAGACCACCCGGGGCGAGGCGGTGCCGCCGCGCCCGCTCATCGCGCGGGCGCGGACCCGCTGGGTCACCGAGACGTCGCCGGCGCCGACTCGGCGCAGGTCGGCCGCGAGAGCCACCGGATCGTACGGCGTCCCGTACCGCGGTTGGGTGTAGAACTCGACGATGGCCCGGCCGTCGACCGTGACGGTGTTGGCGCCGACCACGTCGAGCCGGTGCATCGCCAGGCAGGCGGCCACCCCGGCGAGCAGCCCGCGCCGGTCGGCGGCGGCCACCGCGACCCGGTCGCCGTCGAGGCGCACCACCGGCAGCGTGCCGCCGAGCAGTTCCGGGTCGGGTTCGGGCGGCTCCGGGAGGGCGCCGGTGTCGAGGGCGGTGTGCACCTTGCCGACCAGTTCGGCCATCAGCCGGCCCTTCCAGTCCGACCAGGCGGCCGGCCCGGTGGCGCGGGAGTCGGCCCGCGCCAGCGCGTGCAGCAGGTCGAGGGTGGCCGGGTCGCCGACCTTTCCGGCCACCGACGAGATGGTCTTGGGGTCGCTCAGGTCGCGGCGGGTGGCCACGTCGGGCAGCAGCAGGTGCAGCCGGACCATCCGCTCGACACACGCCACGTCGGCGGGCGGCAGGCCGATCCGGGTGGCGATCTCGGCGGCGATCGGGGCGCCCACGACGCTGTGGTCACCGGGCAGGCCCTTGCCGACGTCGTGCAGGAACGCGCCGATCAGCAGCAGGTCGGGACGGTCCACCTCGCGGGTGTAGGCGGTCGCCTCGTACGCGGCCTGCACCAGATGCCGGTCGAGGGTGAACCGGTGGATCGGGTGGTGCTGCGGCAGGCTGCGCATCCGGGCCCACTCGGGCAGCCAGGCGTCGATCAGCCCGTACCGGTCGCAGGTCTCCCAGGTGGGCAGCAGGCCGGGGCCGGAGCCGAGCAGCGAGACGAGCGCGGCGCGGGCGGCGGGCGGCCAGGGGGTCGGCAGCGGCGGGCAGAACGAGGCGAGCCACTCGCTGGTGGCCCGGGCGATGGGCAGTCGCACGATGGCGGCCGCGGCGGCCACCCGCAGCGACAGGCTGGGGTCGGGCACCGGCCCGATGGCGGTCCGGGCGAGGACCAGTTCGCCGTCCTGTTCGACGACGTCGCGGGCGACGGGGCGGCGGCCGGGCAGGCTGGACGGCCCGCCCCGGCGGCGGCTGCCGCGCAGCCGGTCGATGGCGCGCCAGGCGTCGTCGACGGCGTGGGCGATGGTCCGGGCGTCCCCGGAGACGCGGCGCAGCAGCGTGTCCGGGTCCTCGATGTCGAGCAGCCCGGCGACGGCCGCGCGTTCCTGGGCGACGAGCCGGTCCACCCGCCGGCCGACCGCCAGGTGCAGGGCGTCGCGGGTGTCGAGCAGGCGCAGGGTGGCGGCGCGGACCGCGGGCCGCATGGTGTCGGCGATCCCGGCGCGGCCGACGCCGCGCAGCAGGGTGACGTCGCGCAGCCCGCCGGACGCCTCCTTGAGGTCGCCCTCGAGCAGGAAGGCGAGCTCGCCGTGGCTGGTCCAGCGGGCGGTGGTGAGTTCCTTGAGCTGTGGCACGAGACGCACCGCGGTCCGCCGCCACTGGTCCGAGGCGGCCGTGATCAGCTCGTGGGAGAGGTCCGCGTCGCCGGCCACGTGCCGGGCGTCGAGCAGGCCGAGTGCCACCTTCACGTCGTCGTGGGCGACGGAGAGAGCCTCGGGGAGGGTCCGCACCGAGTGGTCCAGCCCGAGGCGGGCGTCCCAGATCGGATACCACAGGGCGGAGGCGATCCGGTCGATGCCGGCCGCGCCGCGGTGCAGCAGCACCAGGTCGAGATCGCTGTACGGCGCGCAGTCGCGCCGGCCGAGCCCGCCCACCGCGAGAAGGCTGACGCCGGGCAGGTGGGAGGGGAAGAGCCGGCTGAGCCAGACGTCGAGCGCCGTCGCCCGCTCGTCGCGGGCGGCGGCGCCGATGTGTTCCTTCAGCTTGTCGAGTGAGCCACCGGCGGCCGGGCGTGCCGGTGGGGCCGGCGGCTCACTCAACGGGTTCGTCATGGGTTTACAGGGCGTCGAGGCCGCGCTCGCCGGTGCGGACCCGGACCACCTCGTCGACCGAGGTGACCCAGACCTTCCCGTCGCCGATCTTGCCGGTCCGCGAGGCGGTGACGATGGCGTCGACGATCTTCTCGACGTCGATCTCGTCGGTCAGCACCTCGACCTTGATCTTCGGCAGGAACTCGACGGTGTACTCGGCGCCCCGGTACACCTCGGTGTGTCCCTTCTGCCGACCGTAACCCTGTACCTCGCTCACGGTGAGCCCGGCGACGCCCAGGGCGTGCAGAGCCTCCTTCACCGCGTCGAGCTGGTACGGCTTGATGACCGCGGTCACCAGCTTCATGCTCAGTCCTTCCATCGCAGCAGCCATCGGGGGAATTTAGCCGGAGACCTTCTGGCTGACGGAGGCCTTCCCGTCAGCGTCCACGGTCTCCTTGGTGCCGATACCGGCCATGGCGAACGCGCCACCGCCGCCGGCCCCGGCTGCCGGGGTGAGGTCGTAACCGCTCTCGCCGTGGGCGGTGATGTCGATGCCGCCGACCTCGTTCTCCTCGCTGACGCGGCCGAGCTTGATCGCCTTGAGGATCAGTGCCAGGACCGCCGCCACCACGAAGGAGTAGGCGGTGACCAGGGCGCTTCCCTCGAACTGGCGGAGCAGCTGGGTGGCGCCGCCGTCGTAGAAGAGACCGTTGCTGGCGTTGAGGATCGCCTTGTCGGTGATGCCGGCGTTGACGGAGTCGGTGGCGAAGAAGCCGATCGCGAGGGAGCCGATCCAGCCGCCGACGAAGTGGACACCGACCACGTCGAGCGAGTCGTCGTAGCCAAAGCGGTACTTGAGGCCGACGGCGAGGGCACAGACCGCACCGGCGATCAGGCCGATGATCACGGCCGGGACCGGCTCGACGAAGCCACAGGCCGGGGTGATGGCGACCAGACCGGCGACCGCGCCGGAGGAGGCGCCGACCAGGGTCGGCTTGCGGTCCCGGATCCACTCGACGGCGACCCAGCCGACGAGCGCGGCGCCGGTGGCGACCTGCGTGTTGATGAAGGCGATCACGGTGGTGCCGTCGACGGTCAGCTCGGAGCCGGCGTTGAAGCCGAACCAGCCGAACCACAGCAGGCCGGCGCCGAGGGCGACGAACGGCACGTTGTGCGGCCGCATGTTCTCCTTCGGCCAGCCGATGCGCTTGCCGAGGACCAGGACCAGCGCGAGAGCCGCGGCGCCGGCGTTGATGTGGACCGCGGTGCCACCGGCGAAGTCCAGGGCCCGGATCTCGGTGCCGATGAAGCCGCCACCCCACACCATGTGCGCGACCGGGATGTAGACCAGGGTGAACCAGCCGACGGCGAAGAGGACCCAGCCGCCGAACTTCATCCGGTCCGAGACCGCGCCGCTGATCAGGGCGACGGTGATGATCGCGAACATCATCTGGAAGACCAGGAAGGCGTACGCCGGGATGCCGGTGTTGGCCCCGAAGAACAGCCACTCCTCGGTGATCTTGGCGGCGTCGGCGCCGAGGTAGTCGAAGTTGCCGATGATGTTGTTCAGGCCGGAGCTCTCGTTGACGCCGAAGGCCAGGCTGAATCCGTAGAGGATCCACAGGACGCTGATGAGCCCCAGACAGGAGAAACTCATCATCATCATGTTCAGGACACCCTTGGACCGGTTGAGGCCACCGTAGAACAGCGCCAGCCCGGGTGTCATGAGCAAAACGAGCGCAGACGACAGGAGCAACCAGGCGGTATTGCCGGTGTTGATCTCCACGCTGCCTCCTCTCGGAATAGGTGTCCTCTCACACCGGACCTGGGGCAGCGTCGCCTGTCGGCCGGTTCGGCGGAAGCCTTCCGGTCGGCTGTTTCGAGCACGGTCTACGCGTGGTTTCCGGGACGTCACGCGTTGTTTCCGACGTGTGAAGAAAAACTCACAGTCAGGAATGTCACGGCCTCTGAGCTGCCACGATATCGCCGGATTCGCCCGGGTCGCAGCGCTTCGGGGGACTCAGCGCAACGCGTACTCGAGGATGTGGCGCTCGTAATCCAACAGGCGCAAGTCCCGCATCGGGCGACGCAGATGGCCCTTGTGCACGATCCGGACGAACGCCGGATCGCCGGCCGCGGCCATCCGCCGGATGCCCTCGACATGGTCGACGATCCGCTTCCGGATGGTCCGCACCAGCCGGTGCCGGTCCCGCGGGATCAACCCGTACGCGTCCGCGAACAACCGCAGCCGCCGCGGCCGGTTGGGCCGCTTCCACCCGAGCGTGTACGAATCCCGGTCGCTGAACAGGGGCACCCAGGTCCACGCCGCGTAGGCCACGTCGTACAGCCGTGAGCCGGGCGAGGCCAGGTCGAAGTCGATCAGCGCGAGTGTCCCGTCCGGCCGCCAGACCACGTTGTGCGGGGCCGCGTCGTGGTGACAGATCACCTCGGTGTCGGGCGGGGGCGGCCCGAACGAGCGCCAGACCGCGCCGGGCGGGGGGACGAAACCGTACTGCGCGTCGTGGAACATCCGCAGCATGGTCGCCACGGTGACCAGCGCCTCCTCGGTGACCCAGTGGGGCGCGAGAGGATACTCCCCGCACTCGCCGTCCAGGTAGGAGAGCACCTCCCGGCCCTTCTCGTCCATGCCGAGGGCGCGCGGCGAACCGGTGAACCCGACCCGCTCCAGGTGGTGCAGCAGGGCGTGCACGGCGGGCGTCCACGGCCCCGCGTTACGCCGGACGGTGTTCCCGACTTTGGAGACCGTGCTGACGTTGCCACCGTGCAGCGGTATCTCGCGCACCGGCTCATGCGTCACTCACGGCCTCCAGGTCTCCCATCCAACCGCCCCGCCCACCGCTCATAGGTCGGACTGAAGGCGGAGCACAACCCGCAGCCTACGCGTCCGCTCCGAGGAGGGCTTCCACGAAGGCGGCGGGCTCGAACGGCGCCAGATCGTCCGGCCCCTCACCGAGACCGACCAGCTTGACCGGGATCCCCAGTTTCCGCTGCACGGCGATGACGATGCCGCCCTTGGCGGTGCCGTCGAGTTTGGTGAGCACCACTCCCGTGACGTCCACCACCTCGGTGAAGACCCGGGCCTGCTCGAGACCGTTCTGCCCGGTGGTGGCGTCCAGCACGAGCAGGGTCTCGTCGACCGGGCCGTGTTTCTCCACCACCCGCTTGACCTTGCCCAGCTCGTCCATCAGGCCGACCTTGTTCTGCAGGCGGCCCGCGGTGTCGATCAGCACGGTGTCCACGGACGTGTCGATACCCCGCTTCACGGCGTCGAACGCCACGCTCGCCGGATCTCCCCCTTCCGGGCCACGGACGGTCTCCGCGCCGACCCGCTCGCCCCAGGTCTGGATCTGGTCGGCGGCCGCCGCCCGGAACGTGTCGGCCGCACCGAACAGCACGGTGCGCCCGTCGGCGATCAGCACCCGGCCGATCTTGCCGCAGGTGGTGGTCTTGCCGGCCCCGTTCACCCCGACGACCAGGACCACGGCGGGCCGGCCGTCGTGCGGGACGGTCTTCAGGGTGCGGTCCATCTCCGGCTCCAGGGCCGACACGAGCTCCTCGGCGAGTTGCTCCCGCACCTCGGTGAGGGTCCGGGTGCCGAGGATCCGGACCCGTTCCTTGAGCCGCTCGACGATCACCTGGGTGGCCTCGACCCCGACGTCCGCGGTGATCAGGCTCTCCTCGATCTCGTCCCAGTCGTCCTCCTCCAGGTGGTCCCGGGAGAGCACGCTGAGCAGGCCCCGGCCGAGCGCGCTCTGCGAGCGGGCCAGCCGGGCGCGCAGCCGGACCAGCCGGCCGACCGAGGGCTCCGGTTTCTCGAGGACCGGTTCCTCGACGACCGGGGCCGGCGGCTCCTCCACCACGACCGGCGCGGGCGGCTCGATGAGCGGCGGGATCTCCTCCTCGACCGGCGGCACCGTGGGCGCGGCCGGCGGGCGCTCCAGGGTGGTGGTCCCGCCCGTGGTGGGCGGCGGCGGAAGATCGCGGCGGCGCATCTTCGGCACCACCAGCCCGACCGCGCCCACGACCAGGACGACGAGCAGGATCACTGCGGCGACCACGTATTCCATGCCCGAATCCTGACAGATGAGCCGTCCGGCCGTGGGAGAGGCCGCGCACTGGCGATCCCGGGCCGTCCTGGCGGAGGATGGGACGCCCCCTCAACAGCGCGGAGGATCTCCCCATGTGTCACACCCCCGGAACCACCCGTTGACCGCTCAGCTTCTCATCGGCCCGGTGCTGCGCCGGGTGGTCGGCGACCGCGCCACCCTGTGGCTGGAGACCAGCGAGCCGGCCGAGGCGCGGGTCGAGGTCGACGGCGCGGGCGCCGGCGCGGCGCACACCTTTTCGGCGTACGGGCACCACTACGCCGTCGTGGTGGTGGACGGCCTGGCCCCGGACTCGGCGAACCCGTACCGGTTGTTCCTCGACGACCGGCAGGTCTGGCCGGAGGCGGAGTCGGAGTACCCGGCGCCGGTGATCCGGACCCGGGCCGCCGACGACCGTGAGCAGCCGGTGTGCCTGGTCTTCGGCTCGTGCCGGGAGGCCACCCCGCAGGCGAGCCGCCGACGGCTGCCCCCGGACGCGCTGGACGCCTACGCCCGCCGCCTGATGACCGGCCCGGTGGAGCGCCCGGATCTGCTGGTCCTGCTCGGCGACCAGGTCTACGCCGACGAGACCTCGGCCAAGGTGCGGCGTTTCCTGCGGCGCCGCCGGCGTAACGGTCACCAGGGCCCGGAGAACCAGGTGGTGTCCTTCGAGGAGTACACGAAGCTGTATCTGGAGTCGTGGCGGGACCCAGAGGTGCGCTGGCTGTTCAGCACCGTGCCGAGTGTGATGGTCTTCGACGATCACGAGTTGATCGACGACTGGAACACCTCGGCCTCCTGGCGTGCCGACATGGCGCGGGAGCCGTGGTGGCGGGAGCGGATCGCCGGTGGTCTCGCCTCCTACTGGATCTACCAGCACCTGGGCAACCTGAGCCCGGACGAGCTGGCCGCCGATCCGCTGTTCCAGAAGGTCATCGCCGCCGAGGACGCCACCGGCCTGATGCGCGAGTTCGGCCACCAGGTGGACGAGCCGTCCTCGGCGGAGAACACCGACGTGCCGTACCAATGGAGTTTCGCCCTCGACCTGGGCCGGACCCGGCTCGTGGTGCTGGACAACCGCTGCAACCGGGTGCTCACCCCGGGCGCCCGGTCCATGCTGCCGGCCACCGAGTGGAACTGGTTCCTGGACCGCGCCCACGGCGACTACGACCACCTGGTGATCGGCTCGTCGTTGCCGTGGCTGATGCCGCCCGCCATCCACTACCTGGAGGCGTGGAACGAGCGGGTGGCCGAGTCGCACCGGCCCCGGGTGGCGGCGTTCGGCGAGAAGGTCCGGCGGGCCTTCGACCTGGAGCACTGGGCCGCGTTCGGCAAGTCGTTCGCGGCGCTGGGCGAGTTGTTCCGGCGGCTCGGCGAGGGCGATCCGGCCGCCGAGGGCCACCGTGTCGGCGCCGGCGGGGTGTATGCGGCGCCCGCCTCGATCAGCGTTCTTTCCGGTGACGTTCATCACTCGTACGTGGCACGTGCCGACTTCGGTCACGCCATGACCACGCCGGTGTACCAGCTCACCTGCTCGCCGATCCACAACGAGGTGCCGCTGCCGATGCGACCGCTGATGCGGATCGCCTGGTCCCGGGCGGTGGCGCAGGTCGTCCGCGGGCTGGCCCGGACCGTCTCGGTACACAAGCCGGCGCTGCGCTGGAAGCGGCTGGCCGGCCCGTACTTCGGCAACGCGGTCGGCACCCTCCACCTGGAGGGCGCGACCGCGATCGCCCGCATCGAGGGCACCACCAAGGACGGTGAACTGATCGAGGTGGCGGCCGCCCGCTACCGACCCTGACCTACCTCATTCCGGCAGGTCGAGGACCTTGCGCAGATAGGGGACGTGCTCGGGCCCGGCCCAGCGGTAGCCGGACAGCCCGGCCGAGCGCGCCCCCCGGATCACCCGGTCGTCGTCGTCCACGAAGAGGACGTGCTTCGGCAGCTCGCCGATCGCCTGGCAGGCCTGCTCAAAGTACTCCGGGGCCGGCTTGTGGATCTTCGTCTCCCAGGAGCTGACGACCAGATCCACCTCGCCGGTGAGGCCGAGCGCGTCCAGGTCGCCGCGGAGCCGGTCGGTGGCGTTGGTGGCGAGGCCCACCTTCCGGCCCGCGGCGCGCACCTCCCGGACGAAGGCGAGCGCCTCCGGATCCACCTCACCCCGGTACGCCTGCCACGCGGCGACCGCCGCCGTGGACTCGGCCTCGGGAAGGGGCAGCCGGTCGGCGACGAGCTTCATCCACTCGGCGTCGGTGATCTCGCCGGCCATCGCGGGCCGGTAGATGTCCCACGACATCGAGGTCTCCAGCAGCGCGGCCGGCTTGAGCCCGTACTCGATCTCGATCGCGATCATCGGAGCCGGATCCCAGCGGCGCAGCACGCCGTCCAGGTCGATCAACAGTGCCCGGGCACGGTCGCGCATGCGTTTCCCTCATTCGTCCGGGTCGCGTGCGAGGCGCTGGCTGATCACCTGGGTGACGCCGGCCCGCATCGTGACGCCGTACAGGGCGTCCGCGACCTCCATCGTCCGTTTCTGGTGCGTGATGATGAGCAGCTGGCTCTTCTCGCGAAGCTGCTGGAAGAGGGTAATCAACCGGCCCAGGTTGACGTCGTCGAGGGCCGCCTCCACCTCGTCCATGATGTAGAAGGGCGACGGCCGGGCCCGGAAGATGGCACAGAGCATGGCCACCGCGGTCAGCGAGCGCTCGCCACCGGACAGCAGCGACAGCCGCTTGATCTTCTTGCCCGGCGGGCGGGCCTCCACCTCCACGCCGGTGGTGAGCATGTCCTCCGGGTCGGTGAGGATCAGCCGGCCCTCGCCACCCGGGAAGAGCACCTGGAACACCGCCTGGAACTCACGGGCGGTGTCCTCGAACGCCGACGTGAACACCTCCAGGATCCGGTCGTCCACGTCCTTGACCACGGTGAGCAGATCCCGCCGGGTGGCCTTGAGGTCCTCCAGCTGGTCGGAGAGGAATTTGTACCGCTCCTCCAGGGCGGCGAACTCCTCCAGCGCCAGCGGGTTGACCTTGCCCAGCAGGGTGAGGTCCCGCTCCGCCTTGTTGGCCCGCTTCTCCTGGGTGGGCCGGTGGAACGGCACCGGCCCGGGCGCCGGTTTGCCGTCCTTCTCCGCCTGCGCCACGTCGGCCTGGGTCGGCGGCACCAGCTGATCCGGGCCGTACTCGCTGATCAGCGTCTCCACGTCGAGCGAGAAGTCCTCGGCGGCCTTGGCCTCCAGCTGGTCGATGCGCATCCGCTGCTCGGCCCGGGCCATCTCGTCCCGGTGCACCTCGCTGGTCAGCCGCTCCAGTTCGGCGACCAGGCGCTTGGCCGTCGCGCGTACCTCCTGGAGCTCCGCCTCCCGGCTGGTCCGCGCGCTCGCGAGCTGATCGCGGTGCTCGGCCGCCGCGGCCAGGGAGACCGCGACGCGCTCCAGCGCGGCCGCCGCGCCGTGTGCGACCGCGCGGGCGATCTCGGCGCCTCTCGCGCGCGCGGCCCGCCTCGCGGCGGCCCGTTCCCGGGCCTGCCGTTCCGCGTTGGCCTGGCGCATCAGCGAGTCGGCGCGGCCCGCGATCGAGGAGACCCGTTCCTCAGCGGTACGGACGGAGAGCCGCACCTCCATCTCGTTCTGCCGTGACTGCGGCACCAGTGCGGCGAGGCGGTCGCGTTCCTCCGTGGACGGCTCCTCGTCGAGCGGGGTGTCCTCGGCCAGCCGCAGCCGCTCCTCCAGCTCGGCCACCCGCATCAGATCGGTCTCCCGGGCGGCCTGCGCCTTCTGCAGCGACGCCCCGAGCCGGTCGGTCTCCGCCTTGGCGGACCGTGCGGCGGCGCCCAGCTCGGCGAGCCGGCGGGCGGCCGCGTTGCGCTCGCCCTCGGCGGCCCGCTTGGCCTGGGCGGCGACGTTGACCGCCTGCTTGAGCTCGGCCACCTCGGCCCGGGCCGCGCCCAGCCGCTCCTTGAGCTCGGCGATGCTCTGCTCGGCGGCGGCCCGCTTCGTCTTGGCCTCGTCGACGGCCGCCTGCACCTCGATGTAGCTGGTGGCCTTCGCCGAGCCGCCGGCCGCGGCGTAGGCGCCCAGCACGTCGCCCTCCGGTGTCACCGCACGCAGCTCGGGGTTCGCCGCGATCAGGCTCGCCGCGGCCGCCAGGTCCGCGACCAGCACCACGTCGCGCAGCGCCCGGTTGATCGCGGCCCGGATCCGCTCCGGGCAGTCGATCACCTCGGGCGCCCAGACGGCGCCCTCCGGCAGCTCCGGCCGCAGGCTCGCGAGCGAACCCCGCATGCCCGGCCCGGCGGATCCGGCGACGATCAGGTCGGCCCGGCCCGCGTCGGCGATCTTGAGGGTGCGCATGGCCTCGATCGCCTCGTCCACACCGGTCAGGGCGACGGAGTCGGCCAGCCCGCCCAGCGCGGCGGCGAGCGCCACCTCGTGACCCGGCCGGACCGTCAGCATCGAGGCGAGGCTGCCCAGCAGCCCCGGCACCTGACCGGCCCGGGCCAGCAGCGCCCCGGCGCCGTCCTTGCGCTTGAGACCCATCGCCAGGGCTTCCTCACGCGCCTTCCAGCCGGCCGCGTCCTTCTCGGCGGCCCGTTCGGCGTCGTTCAGCTCGCGGACCACGGCCGCGGCCCGGTCGTGCGCGGCCACCGCCTCGTCGTGCCGCGCGTCCAGGTCGGCGTTGTCCCGGTCGGCCTCGGACGACTCGGCGGCGACCAGGTCGACCTCGGCCTGCGCCGCCTCGGCCCGCATCAGGGCGTCGTCGTGGGCGGCGGCGAGCCGCTCGATCTCCTCGGCGGCGCTGCTGGTGCGGGCACGGGCCGCGTTCACGTTGCCGGTCAGCTTGGCCAGGCCCTCGCGCCGGTCGGCGATCGCCTTGGCGGCGGATCGCAGCTCGCCCTCGGCGGCGGCAAGCTGGCGTTCCAGGTCCTGCCGGTACTCGACCGCCTCGGCGAGCCGCATCTGGTCCTCGGTGAGCGCCTCGCGGAGTTCCTCCTCCTGTTCGCGGACCCGCTCGGCCTCGGCCTCCAGCATCTCCGGGTCACGGCCGGGACGCTCGTCGTCGGGGGTGGCCGCCAGGTGCCGCAACCGCTCGGTGGCCAGCTGCTCGGTGGACCGGAACCGCTCCTGCAGGGTGGACAGCTTGTACCAGGTGTCCTGCGCCGCGGCCAGCAGCGGCGCGTCCTCGGCGTGCGCCAGCTCCAGGTCGGCGAGCCGGCGCTGAACCTCCTGGTTCTCCTCCTCGACCTGCCCGCGCCGCTCCCGCATCGCCGACTCGTCGGCGATCTCCTTGTCCAGGGTGGTGCGCAGCGTGTGCAGATCGTCGGCGAGCAGCCGGAGCCGGGCGTCACGCAGATCGGACTGGATGCCGGCGGCCCGCCTGGCCACCTCGGCCTGTTTGCCGAGCGGCTTCAGCTGCCGCCTCAGCTCGGTGGTCAGGTCACCCAGGCGGTTCAGGTTGACCCCCATGGCGTCCAGCTTGCGGATCGCCTTTTCCTTGCGCTTGCGATGCTTCAGTACGCCTGCCGCCTCCTCGATGAAGGCACGGCGGTCCTCGGGCTTGGCGTGCAGCATGGCGTCGAGCCGGCCCTGCCCGACGATGATGTGCATCTCCCGGCCGATGCCGGAGTCACTGAGCAGTTCCTGGATGTCGAGCAGCCGGCAGGAGTTGCCGTTGATCTCGTACTCGCTCGCGCCGTCCCGGAACATCCGCCGGGTGATCGACACCTCGGTGTACTCGATCGGCAGAGCGCCGTCGTTGTTGTCGATCGTGAGGGTCACCTCGGCGCGGCCCAGCGGCGCCCGGCCGGCCGTGCCGGCGAAGATGACGTCCTCCATCTTGCCGCCGCGCAGCGCCTTGGCGCCCTGCTCGCCGAGAACCCAGGCGATGGCGTCGACGACGTTGGATTTGCCGGAGCCGTTCGGACCCACCACACAGGTGATGCCCGGCTCCAGCCGCAACGTGGTGGCGGAGGCGAAGGACTTGAAGCCCTTGACCGTCAGGCTCTTGAGGTGCACGGATCTCCGAGAAAGGTCGGCCGGGTACGTCTGCTGGGAGGCAGGCTACCCGCCGGTGCTATCCCGCAGCGGAATCACGTGGTCAAAAAGCTGCGCGCCGCCACGGGAGTGGAGGCGCGCTTTTTCTTCGGTGCGTCTGGTGTGCGAGGGGATGATGACGCCGGCCGGCTACCCCGAGTACCCACCGGCATCAGGACGGAGCTCAGGTCAGTGCGGGCTCGGTCAGCCGCGCGAAATCCTCTGCCTCCACCGCCGCCGCGGCGAGACGATCATTCTCCGCCCGGAGGCGGGTGACCTCGAACTCCAGGGCCTGCACCCTGGAACGCAGTCGGGTGACCTCGTCGAGGAGGCGCCGGTCGGGCGCCGCACCTACGTGGCCAAAGAGGGCCTTCGCCATCGTGACTCCTTGTGACGCGCTGCGTCTCGATTTGTGATGCGTTGCCGGAATAGCCGGCCAACGTGGCGCCCAGCGTGCTGACTCAGTACGCAGTAACCAACTCTGTGCGAACTGAACGCACCACATGCTCCCGGGCACGCGAGAGCACAGAATCCCGCCAAGAATCAGCGAGGCTCTAGGTGGTGCGGAGACTCAAGCCACGAATGATCCGGGGCATGAGTGGGCGCGACTGGCGACAACTCCATAGTCCGCCGATACCCACTCTCCGTCAAGCCGAGGGGATGCCGGTGGCGTGCCGGAGTCAAGTGAATCACGCCACCACGGCATTTGATCAGGCGTTATGCCTCCTCCGTGGGCATGTCGATCTCATCAGGCGGGGGCGATTTATGCAAGATCTGGCAACTCGGCGCGAGCGGCGTGGGCCCGGCTCGCGGCGATGGCGCGGGGCGGGGGAGGCGGCGGTGGGAGGGCGTGGCGCCACGTAGATCGACGGACGGTGCGGGCACGAACGCGAGTAGTAGGCACGCACGTCATGGCCTTTCGGGCAAAAACGGGCAAAGACGGCCGACAAACCGGTATAAAAGGTACGTAATTGTGTCGCCTAGCCGACATGCTCCGGTGAGTTCGGCAGGTTGTGTCGTTGCCTCCAGCGTGAATCCGACCCCGTCGCGCGAGCGCATCTGTCTGCTCACCGGCGGCGGGTACCCGTACCGGCGGGACGCCCTCGGCGGATGGTGCCGGACCCTCGTCGAAGGGTTGCGCCGGTTCCGCTTCGAGTTGCTGACCGTCACGGACCGTGAACAACCGTCCGCGCCCGTGTACCCGCTACCGTTCAACGTCGGCTCGGCCCGTGCCATCGCGCTCGGCCGGGACCAGGCTCGTGCCGACCGGCGGCGCGGTGCCGCACCGGACGGCGCCACCGAAGCCGCCGCTCTGCTCTGCCGGGGCCTGCTCGGCGACACGTCACCGGTCAACGCCCTGTTCGGCGACGGTCTGCGACGCATCGCCGCGCTGTGCCCTCCCACCGAGGACACCGTCCACGCGGGCGCGCTGTCGTCGCTGCCCCTGACCGAGGCGCTGCTCGAGGCGTGGCGGCAACGGCAGGCCGACGCGTCCGACGGGCGCCCGCCGCTGCCCCGGCTCAGCGTGCGCGACGCGCGAACCGCCGCCACCCTGCTGCGGCACGCCCTGCGCGCGCTCGCCGTACCGCTGCCCCCGGTGGAACTGGTGCACTGCGTGGGCGGAACCACACCGCTGCTCACCGCGCTGGCCGGACGCTGGAGCACCGGGATCCCGCTGCTGCTCACCGAGGCACGCGCCGCGGTGCCCCGGCACCGACCCGCCGAGGACCGGCTCTCCGCCGGGGTGCGCACCGTGCTGCGGCGGTTCCGCACGTCGGTGGCCCGCACCGGGTACGCCGAGGCGGAGCTGATCGCACCGCTCTCCACCTACCACCACGGCTGGGCCCTGGAACACGGCGCGCAGCCGACCCGGCTCGTCCAGGTGCCCGCCGGGGTGGACCCGCGGGAGTATCCCGGGGCCGTCGAACCCGCCGAGACACCGACCGTGGTGTGGGCCGGCAGCGGCGGGCCGGACAGCGGACTGGCCTGCGTGCTGGAAGCCTTCACCGAGGTGGCGGCGGCCGTACCCGGGGCCGTACTGCACCTGGTCGGGGTCACCGCCGCCCACGAGGAACACTGCGCCGAACAGATCGAAGGGACCGGGCTCGGACGGGCGGTACGGCTGCACCCGCTGCCCGCCGACCCGCGGGACCGGTACACCGTCGGGCAGGTCGTGGCGCACGTTCCGGGGCCGGCCGATCCGCCGTACCGGCTGGTCGAAGCCATGATGTCCGGCCGTGCGGTGGTCGGCGTCGACGTCGGCCCGGCCGGCGAGACACTCGGCGACACCGGCCTGCTGGTGCCGCCCGGCGACCCGTCCGAACTGGCCATCGCCATCGTCGGGCTGCTCCGGTCACCCGGTCGCCGCCGGGCCCTCGGCGACGCGGCCCGCCAGCGTGCCCTCACCCACTTCACCGTCGACCGGGTGGTGCGGGTGTACGGCGCCCTCTACACCGACCTGGCCGCGCCACCGCCGGCGCCGGCCTTCGAACTGGCGCTCACCGTTCCCGCGCCCCGGATCACCACGCCGGCGACCGTGCGCTGGCTAACTCGGGAGAAGGTATGACGATCACTCCCCCGCGCGGCACCGGCGGGACGACGACGCGCTCCGTACGGAGCCGCAACCGCCGCCGCCAGAACGCCGCCACCGATCCCCGCCACGCCGCCGGCCAGCCGGAACTGTCACCCCCGCGCCGTCGGGCCGGCCGGCACGCGGCCGCCGAGCCGGAAGCGCCCGCGCCCCACCCGGCCGAGACCGGCACGGCGGCGCCTCACGGTGACGGCTCCGGTCATCCCGATCCCACCGCGGGCTCGTTCCTCGACGGCGCCGCGGGCGGAGCCGCGCACGCCGGTGAGGGGCGCCGCATCGGTGGGCCGCACGCGGACGGATCATTCGCGGCGGGCGGGGCCTCGCTCCCGGACCCGGAGAGCCCGGCGCCGGCCTGGGACCCGTGGGCGGCGGCCGGCAACGGACTTCCCGCCGCGAGCATCACCGACCCGATGGAGGGCTCGGGGATCGTGGACGGACGGGCCTTCTGGTCCGGTCCGGCACCGACAGCCGCGCCCTCCGGCCCGGCGCCGACGGCCGTTCCCTCCGGTCCGGACACCGGCTGGGACGGTTTCCCGGCCGGGACCGCGGACGGGATCGGAGCCGTGCCGCCGGGCGAGGCCTGGGATGAGCCGGACTCCGCTGAGGGCGAGGGCCACTGGGGCCGGGGCGACGCGGTGAAGACGTGGGCTCCGACGGCCGGGAACGGGACCACGAGCGGATGGGATCCGGCGATCCGAGCCGGCGACCACCCGACCGGGTCCTGGACGTGGCCCCCGGTGGACGACGCCGCGCCCGAGATCTGGGCCGGTACCGGTACGACACACACCCCCGGAGAAACCGGCACCGGATCGAAAGCCTGGACCGGAGCCACCCGAGCGCCCGGAGAAGCCGACGCCGGACTCGCGGTCCGGGCAGAGGGCGGGAGCACGCACAGTGCCGGGGAAGCCGACGCCGGATCCGGTGGCCGGTCCGCCGCCTCTAGCGACGAGGCGGGCGCTCGGGAGGCGTACCGGGGAAGGGGTGTGGAGGAGCACCGGAAAGAGGGACGGCGGCGATCAGGGCGAGGGACGCACGGCCGGCGCGCTCGTAGCGGATATCTGAGCGCCGCGGTCATCCGGTGTGGTCTCTATCTCGGTCCGCTCAGCGCGGCCGTCGCCGGGGCCGAGTCGCTGGGGCGGGTGGCGTGGCCGGTGCCGGCGGTGATGCTTCTGCTCGGGTGGACCGCGGCACAGGGGCTCACCTGCGTGGGCGTGAGCGTCGCCCGCCGGGGTGGGCCGGGCGCCGCGGCGCGGATCGTCGGAGCGGGGTTCGCCGGGGTGATCGGGCTCTGGTTCGCGCTCGTGTGGATCGCCCCGGACGCGCTGCTCGGGCCGGACCGGGCACTCGCCGCCACCGTCGGGCTGGGTGGGCTGCTGACCCTCGGGAGCGTTACCACGGCGCTCGTGACCCGGGCCGAAGGGGTGGTCGCGGGCTGGTTCATGCCCTGCTGGCTGCTCGCCGCCGCGACCATGGCCGGATCCGCGGGAGTCGCCCAGGCCGCTCTCGTGCCGGTGGAGACCCTGCTTCCGGCGGCGATCGTGGCCGTCACGGTCCGTGCCTTCCAGCCCGCGGTGCTCGGCGGGCACGCCTTCCGGGCCGCCGGCGGGACCGCACGGATGTCCCGGCTCGGGGCGGCCGAACGGCGGCGCTGCGTCGCCTACCTGGTGATCGGGGCAGCGCAGGCGACCAGTGTGGCGCTGCTCTGGCGGGGCGGTCCGGCGGTCATGCCGGTGCCCGCGGCGCTGCCTCTGCTGGTGGCCGTTCCCCTGCTGGAAGCGCTGATCGGCTGGCACACCGCCCGCCTCGACGCGGGACTGGACTCGGCCGAGACTCCCGAGGAGTTCGACCGGCACGTACGCAACGTCACCGCGATCACCCTGGCCGGGCTGGTGCCGCCGCTGGCCGCCGGATGTGGGCTGCTGCTGGCCGCGTTCCGGCTGCCGTACGGGTTCTCCGGAGTGCCCGGCGCCCGTGACGCGGTGCTGGCACTCGCCGCCGGAACACTGCTCGGCGGGGTGTTCGCGGTCACCTTCCTGCTGGCGGCCCGGTCCCGGCACGGGATCGCCGCCGTCCTGGCCACCATCCCGCCGCTCGCGGCCGCGGTGCTGGCCCTGTCCGCCCCGCCGGCCGGGCTGCTGCCCGCCGCCGTCGCGGTACTCGCCGCGACGCACCTCGCCGGCCTGCTCATCGTCGCCCTGACCGCCGCCGACCTTCGGAGGACGCCGTGAAAACCCTATTTCCCCCGTACGCCCACCCGTCGCCCGAACTGGAACTCGACTCCGAGACCTGGATCGTCCGGGAACAACCCGGCGACCGGCGCACCCTGCACCAGTCCCTGGGCCGGATCGACCTGGACTGGGGCAGCCGCTCCCTGGCCGACGTGCTCGCCGACGTGGACGCCTGGCGTGCCGACGGGGTGGAGGGGCTGTTCCTGGACCGGGCGCCCGCCGGATCGGGCGGGGTCGGGCCGGTCGCGCTGACCGTCCGGCTGGCCGCCCGGCGCGGGCTGCACCGGGTGGTGCTCAACCCCGGCGTGCCGACCCATCCGCTCTACCGCGATCTGGGAGTGCGGATCTGCACGTTCGAGGGGCCGTGGTCGGCGTACCAGAGCTGGGACGGCGACGGGGTGCGGCCCGGCGACGGGCACATCGTCCACGGGGTTCCGGCGCCGCTGCTCACCGCCGCCCGCCGGTTGATGGGCCGCCGGGGCGCGGGATTCGGCCTGGCCACCGACGCGGCGCCCCGGGTCGGCGCGACCGCCGCGAACTGAACAACCGCCCACAAGATCCTCGCCCGCCACGCAACAGCCCACCCAAACCCCTACGGCGGTGCACTCGACGTCCCCCGCAAAACGCCGCCGGTGTCGAGGCACGTGATTTGCCGACGCCCCCGCGGGGTTTGCGGGGGCGTCGGCAAAT